>JBAZXJ010000048.1:0-9288 GCA_041659865.1 Candidatus Margulisiibacteriota bacterium
ATAGGAGTTTGTTCTCTTTTTGTGTCCCATCGTCTAACGGTTAGGACATCGGCTTTTCAAGCCGGTAATCGGAGTTCGATTCTCCGTGGGACTACCAGCCTTCGCTCGTTGCGAGCTACGGCTGGCAGGCCAGCCAGCAACCCTCATCCTCATCGATCCTCAATCCGCAAAAGTCGTATTAATATCGTTGCTGTTATTGATAACAATGATATTGGTCATTTCCCTGCGCGGCTTAACCAGGAGATCACCCTGGTAATATATGCCCGAACTTGAACCGCCATCCAGGCTGATGGCATTGATACATCCAAGGTCCCGCATTATTTTAGCCATGGTCCAGACATCAGCCTTATTTATCGTTGTTACGAATATGATATGGCTTTCATCTATTATCCCCAAAGCACTCCGCCTGGTCTTGGCAAATATTTTGTTGTCCCGAAAGCCTGTGGCTCTGGCTCTTTCAATTATATTAGAGACGATCTGGCCATCCTCCACTAATCTGGGCCCGCAAACGATCACCAGCCTGGTATTTAGCCAATTGTCAGACTTATACCACCGCACATCTTTGATCATGGCTTTTTTGTCCAGGGTAATGATAAAGGCCGTGCCGATATCCCAGCCGGCGTGAACCTTCTGGCCGTATAAATATATATCACCGATCGGGCTGAAGTTCTGGGTATCGTAAAATATTCCATTGATCGCCGCTTCAGGGCGGCTTTTCCGGATCAATCCCTGGAAACTTTCATGGCTAAAGTTATATGGAGAATGAAAGTCTTCGGGGGTCTGAATGAAAACGTCGGCATATTCCAGGTTCACCTTGACAGCATAAAGGGAGACCTTGCGGATCGTTCTTTTCTGCATAGAAGTTCCCTTGCCCCAAGCAAGGAAGCAGAAGCTGAACAATAGCAAGGCCAGGGATAGTTTGAATAATTTCGAATGCTTGTTCATATTTAGTATCTGTGAGTATTTTAATAGCAGGGAATAAGAGGTAATGAGCAAGGAGCTTTTTAAGCCTTATTCCTTATTTCTTACTTCTTATTCCTTCTAAAAGTTTTCGAGCAAAGCGAGAAAATTTTTAGTGGGGTGGTCGACGGGACTCGAACCCGCAACAACAGGGACCACAACCCTGGGCTCTACCATTGAACTACGACCACCATAAGAATATATCCCGCCAAATCGTATCACATGGAGTATTTGCTGACAAGAAACGTTCAGTGTTGGGTAATGGCCCGGATAGCCGGCAGCATTTCTTCTGCCGCCTGTTCACCGATCTTGATCAGCTCGGCAACTCGTTCATATTCGAAGTAACCTATATGACCAGCATCAGGCCGGATCACTAGGTCTGCTCTTTCGCAATTTATATCCGCAACCCGGTCACTGGTAACGCTCCTGGCACGCATAAATATATCCAGCATTTTCGGTTTTTCCTTGACGAACCTGGTGATCTCAGCGACAAATACTGCGATGACCTTATCTACCCCAAAATCGTAAAGCGGATCTACCGGAACCGGCGTGGTAACAACTCCATCGACGACCAGGCTGCCATTCTTCCTGACCGGACAGAATATAGCAGGAATAGAAATACTGGCTCTAACGGCTTCAGCCAAACTGCCCTCCCAGTAGACCATCTCTTTAGCCTGGGTTATATCCGTAGCAACCACAAGCATTGGTATCTTTACCTCGGAAAACTCCATATCCTTTACAAGCTTTTTCAATACCTTGTTGACCAGCTTGTCGCCCTTGATCAAGCCTTGCAGGGGAAAATTGAAGTCGATCAATTGCTTCATTCCTTTGCGAAATACCCGGGCCAGATGTTCTTCATGCAGTTGTCTGGATATACCGGCGGCAAAGGGGGCCCCGTAAAGGGCGCCGCCGCTGGTACCGGCGATCATGTCAATGGGAATGCCTTCTCTTTCCAAAACTTTTATGACCCCCAAATGGGTCAAGCCCTGGGCCGTACCACTGCTCAAAGCCAGGCCTATACTTTTACCCAGGATCTTACGCACGATAGAATCCTTGAACCGCAGTGGATTCCCGGGGGGCAGGGTAAATACTTTTTTCAAGCCTTCCAGGCGATGACCGACGGATATTATCCGATGACTGATGGCCAGCAATTGCTGTCCGCCTTCATTGAGCGGGAAATTGATATTGACGATGATTATGTCTGTTTCTTTTTCTTTTTGCAGTTTTTCCAAAAATTGACTGTCGATCTTTTTAGGAACTTCTATCCATTTTGTTTTTTTGGACCTTTGCTGGAGATCTTTGCTTACCTCCGAGATCAGACTCTCGCTGTTATGATCGGTCACAAAGGTCACAATGCTGGTCTGAGGCTCAGCGGCGATTATCTTATTGGTCTTTTGTAGTCTATGAGCCAATGCTCTGCTCAGGCCTACGGCAATTTCAGGATGATCTGCCAGCAGGGAGTCAAAACCCTTCTTTTGTAATACCCACATCACGCAATCAGAACAGGTAGTTATCGTTGCGCTTCTCGGCTCTCCGCTAAGTATGGCCATTTCGCCAAAATGATCACCTTGCTTTAAGATAGCCAGCACCTTTTGACTGCCATCGGCAATGCGTACGCTGACCTGCACATGCCCGGATATGATGACGTATAGCGTACCCTCAACGGCACCTTCCCTGCAGATAATTTCGTTAGCGGAGAATTCCTGAGTGCCTATCTTTTCGGCTATGTAATTTAGTTCGCCAGGGGCAAGACTTGAGAAGAGGAATACTTCTCTTAATTTATTTATTATTTCCAGATCCATGAGAATATCCTATCATCTTTAGCGAATGTTGTCAGTTTGAACTCTAGACGAAATAATGATATTCGGTTCCTTTTCGTAGAGCGGCTTGAGTAAAAATGGGTCATCATACTGTCTGCCTTGCAGTCTTTCTTTTGCCGCTGCTATCAAAAAAGCCAAGCGCGTCTCCAAATCTGGTTGCTCTTGTTCCATGGGCCCTGATTCAGCCATCTCCCGACTTATCCCTATCACCGGGATCTGTCTTGTCCAGGCCAGAACCTTTGTAGCCGTAATACCCAGACGCAGGCCGGTCCAGCTGCCAGGGCCAGTGCAAACCACTATCAAATCAGGAACTATTGGGAGGGGGGCTCCAGCTTCGTTCAGTAAAGATCGAAGCAGGCTCGGCAAGAGCTCCGCACATCTTTCCCTCGGGATCTTGACCAACACAGTATTGCCGGACTGTCCGGCTGGACAAACATCAACTAGTGCCAAAAATGGATCGGCCGCTGCTGTATCAATAAATAATGTTGTAAGCACTTTGTCGTTCTGGTCCATATTATTTTATTATGATCTCTCTATGCTCTTCATCAATTATCTGCAGCTTTACTGAGGTATAGCGATCTGGCAAAAGCTCTGGGATCTTGTCTGCCCACTCAACAATGGTTAACCCATTAGCTGAAGGCAAGTACTCCAAAATGCCGGCATCAAAAGCGTCCCGAAAAGACTCCAGCCGGTAAAGGTCTATATGGTATATGGGGATCGTCCCGGTGAGGTATTCATTAACTAGCGTAAAGGTCGGGCTGGTCACATAATCGGTAACACCCAGGCTCTCTGCCAGGCCTTGGGTAAAAGTCGTCTTGCCTGCGCCGAGATCACCTTGCAAGGCGATCACCTGGCCGGCCTGCGGTTTTAGGCCGGCTGCAAGCTGCTTGGTCTCGTATATATTCCTGGAGAGCATTTATTGCGGTACTATTTTAATGTTCTTCAATGGCCAAAAGGTAAACATCGCTTGAGCTACGAGGTTCTTTTTGGGAACGTAACCCCAGAATCGGCTGTCGGCGCTATTGGCCCGGTTATCGCCCAAGGCAAAATAGCTTCTGGGCGAAACTATTATCGGGCCAAAGTTAGCAGTATCTTTTTGTACAGGATATTTTTTCTCGTCCAGCAGTTTATCATTGACGTAAACGATCCCGCGACGAAGCTCGACCTTGTCGCCGGGTAGGCCGATCAGCCTTTTTACAAAGTAAGTCTTGTTATCACCCGGATACTTGAATATTATCACATCTTGGCGGCGCGGTTCATGGAATTTGTAGATGAATTTGTTTCCGATGACCCGATCGCTGATATTCAAGGTTGGGATCATGGAGCCTGAGGGTATGTAGAAGGATTGCGCAATAAAGGTAATAATTATCAGGGCCATTAGGCCTGCGACGATGACCGTTTCCAGCCAATCGTAAAATTCTTTTTTCCTGCCAGCGATGAACAGGTAGGCAAGAAAGCAAATAACTCCGGCAAAGATCAGCCAAAGATAAATATTCGCCTCGATCATTCCGCGTCCTTGATCCTGGTAGCCTTGCTGCCTATCCTTTCACGAAGATAGTAAAGCTTGGCTCTTCTGGTCTTACCAGATTTAAGTACTGTGATCTTCTGCATATTCGGCGAATGGAGCACGAAAGTTTTTTCCACTCCGATCGTGGCCACTACTTTTCGTACGATAAAAGTAGTCCTGGCCCCGGCATTGGTGATCTTGATAACGGTACCCTCAAAGGCCTGGCTACGCGTTTTTTCCCCTTCAACGATCCGGGAAAGCACCTTAACGGTATCTCCTACATTGAACTTCGCTGTCTTATCTTCCCGGAGCTGTTCCTTTTCTATTTCATCGATCAGTTTCTTGTTCATTTTCTGTCTTCCTTTCTCCGCCATTCCTCGATCTTTGCATGATCTCCGGACAATAGAACGTCCGGCACTTTCATTTTTCTGAACTCAGCAGGCCTGGTATATTGAGGGTAGGCTCCTTGTTCCAGAGATCCCTCGTTACCCAAAACCTGAGGAAGCAACCTCACCGCTGCATCAACTATAGCCATGGCAGGGATCTCGCCCCCTGTCAGAATATAGTCCCCTATCGATACCACTTCATCAACCAGAGAAGTCCTGACCCTTTCATCAACCCCTTCATAATGGCCGCAGATGATGATCAGATGTTCCTGCCTGCTGTACCTGCTCGCCATGGCCTGATCAAAAAGCTGACCGCGAGGACAAGTCAGGATAACTTTTGTTCTTTCGGTCTTTAATGCTTCAACCGCCTTGAAAAGAGGTTCAGGCATTAGGACCATTCCTGCTCCGCCACCATAAGGACTATCGTCAACCTGTCTATGTTTTCCTATAGAAAAGGTTCTTAGGTCAACGGCTTGCAGCTGACAACATTGCTTTTCTTGTGCTCTTTTTAAGATGCTTGACTGAAACACTCCCGCAAATATTTCCGGGAATAATGTAAGAACATCGATCCGCAACATTATTCTAGGTTGGCATCTCCGCGAATATCCTGAACGGTACCGTCCTTAACGACAATTTCCAGCGCACCCAGTTTTTCATAAAGGTTATCGCCGGTCTTTACGGAAACGAAACCGTCGATCGTCCCTTGCACGAACTCGCTGCCTAACGCCAGAAGTTCGGCGTCCTGAATTCTTTTCTCTAGATCGCTCTTGGCCGTTCCTTGTTGCTGTCTGTCCAGGTCCATTTGCTGTTGAATAACGTTCACCTGCTCGTCTTGCCCCTGAGCCTTCAACTGTTCAACCAGCAGACTGCCTTGCTTTAAGACTTCGTTTAATTTAGCATCCAGATCGGATATTGCCTGATTCAGTTCTTGTTTCAAATATTTCTTGAATTCTTCTGTAACGATCGCTTTGATAGTTACTGTTCTTTTTAAGGTCACGCTTTTGCTTTTTTTTGTAGTTGGATTCATTGTTTTCTCCTGTATCACCTGTTATCGTCCCCGGTCAGTATCTCCAGGGTAACTCTTTTGCCTTGCTTAATGGCGGCTGCTTTGACGATAGTACGCATCGCGTTAGCTATGCGGCCTTCCTTGCCGATCACCTTGCCGACATCCTCTTGATCAACTCTGACCTCAAGGATCAGCACGTTCTCCCCCTCAGTTTCAGTAATATTAACGCCTTCCGGCTTATCAACCAGTGATCTAACTATTAATTCTGCCAGGTCCTTCATCGGTCGTCCCTTCTTGCAGCTCGGCTACTTCTTGGCAGCAGCGGCAGCTTCAGCTTTTCTGACTTTTCTGTCTTTTTTTGATACGCCAGAATCTTTGGACTTGGCATAAACCTTTGGCTGCATCATGCCGGCATGGACCAGCAGTCTTCTCACAACATCGGTTGGAGCCGCACCACAGGACAGCCATTTAGTTGACTTGTCTTTATCCAATTCCAGCAAGATCGGATCAGTGCTTGGATTATAACGTCCCAAAGTATCCAGAACCCTTCCATCCCTTGGTTGTCTTGAGTCCATTACGACAACGCGATAGAAAGGAGCCTTCTTCGAACCTATTCTTTTTAATCTAATTTTTACGGCCACCCGTTCTCCTCCTGCTATATATTCCTATAAAAAAGCACATCAATTTAGCACAAAGTAAAATCCAGCGTCAACCTGCCTCTGGCAAAGCTCCCTTAAAGAGCTCCATATTATCGAACATAAAGCTCTTTTTTGTCCAATTAGCGTTAAGATTATTATCTTTTTCAACAAATTGCTGGAAACCACGGATCTTCGAATCCAGATTATCGATATAATGCAGGACTACCGCTTCGAGGGTCATCGGCTGCTTTCCTGCTCCCCATTCCGGCCGGCCATGATGGCTTAAGATCATGTGTTTGATCAGAACCATCAAGGAACGAGGAAATCCTGGCACCTTCTGGCCGTATATTTCCAATAGTTCCATGCTTAAGATATTATGACCAAGCAGTTTGCCGGTATCGGTATAATCCAGATCAGGGCCAGCGCCTAGCTCCGTTACTTTGCCCAGGTCATGAAATATTATTCCGGTTACCAGCAGGTCCTTGTTTATCCCCTCATAAGCCTCTGTGATAAAATCTGCTATTTGCAGGAGGTCGCTGACATGCTCCAGGAGCCCGCCGAGATAGGCGTTATGCAAGGCCTTGGCAGCAGGAGCTTTTTGCAGTCGTTCGACCAGCTCCGCATCGGCAAGCATAGCGGCCAATAGTTTATTTAAATATGGGTCCTGCACCAGGCCGGCTTTGGCCTTAACAAAAGCCAGCATTTCCGGAATATCCCTTTTGGTGACCGGCAAATAATCGGCCAGGTCCACGACGTTCTCTGCGACCTGTTTTGAACTGTTGATCGTAACCTGGGACTTGCCCTGATAGCTGCTGACCGTCCCTTTTACTTGAAGGAACTTGACCTGGGCCAGGTCTAAATTATTGAAACCTTCCCACTGGTTAGCCGGAAGGGAGCCTGTCCGGTCAGCCAATTCCAGGCTGATGAAAGGTTCTCCGTTATTTCTTTGGCGTACCTGAACATTCTTGGCTAAAAAAATACCATCTATCATGTCGCCGATCTTTAATTCGTTGATATATTTGTTCATGGGCTCCTCTTAATTGACTACTTCGTAAATTCTTTGTATGGACTTGGCTTTGCCTCTAAAATCGGTCTCGATCACTACCCCATTGAACTGCATCGGACCGCTTGATTCCGGTTCAAAAGATTCATACATCATTGTCAGAAATCTTTTTAAGACCGGCGCTTTTTGTACGCCGATTATGGAATTATAGGCACCGGTCTGGCCAGCATCGGTAATAAAGGCTGTGCCTTGGGGCATAAGCCTTTCATCTGCTGTCTGGACATGGGTATGGGTGCCGATTACCGCACTTACTCTGCCATCCAAATACCAGGCCAAGGCGGCTTTCTCCGAGGTGGCTTCCGCATGAATGTCGACAATGATCTGCTTAACGCCTTGCTTCTGCAACTCGGCTACCAAGCGGTCCGCGGCCCGAAATGGATCGTCATATGTTGGCATGAACACCCGGCCCAGAAGATTGATTATACCGACTTTCTCGCCATTGCATTCAACAATTACCTTCTCTTGCCCAGGGGTTCCGGGCGGATAATTGGCCGGACGCACTAATTTGGTCAAGCTGGCCAGGTCCCTGAAGATCTCTTTTTTGTCCCAAATATGGTTGCCGGAAGTCAGAACATCGATCTCCATCTTGCCGGTCAACTCTTCGTAGGTCGCGCGATTTAAACCATTGCCGTGCGTAGCATTTTCGCCATTGGCAATGATCAGGTCCGGAGCGTATTTCTGCTTTAAGCCAGGCAATAGTTTTTGGGTAACTGCCCGGCCCGGACTGCCTATAATGTCGCCGATAAAAAGCGTGATCATTTTAGCGCGCTACTTCCTGGGCTCTCATTTCTCTTAACACGGTAACCTTGATCTGGCCCGGATATTCCAGCTCCTGCTCGATCTTGCGCGCGATGTTCTTGGCCAGCAAGATAGCAGCATCATCGTTTAAGGTTTCCGGTTTGACCAGAACCCTGACTTCTCTGCCAGCCTGGATGGCATAGCATTTTTCCACGCCGGCAAAAGAGCTGGCCAGGTTTTCCAGTTTCTCCAGCCTCTTGATATAGGCCTCAAAGGACTCTCTCCTGGCCCCTGGACGGCTGGCGGAGATAGCATCAGCAGCAGCTACGATAACCGCTTCGATGGTTTTGGCTTCAACGTCTTCGTGATGAGCTTCGATAGCATGGATAACTTCTTGCGAGAGGCCGTATTTCTTGCCCAGGGCGACGCCGATCTCGGTATGGGTGCCTTCTTGTTCAAAATCCACAGCTTTGCCGATATCATGCAGTAAGCCTGCTCGTTTTGCTAACTGGTTATTCACGCCTAGTTCCTGAGCCATAAAGTCAGACAAATGGCAGACTTCGATCGAATGCAGCAAAGCGTTCTGGCCATAACTTGTACGATAGCGTAAGCGACCGATCAGTTCGATCAATTTTGGATGAAGCCCTTGAATGTTCAGCTCGAACGCTGTCTTCTCGCCTTCTTCCTTGATCGCGACCTCAACTTCTTTTCTGGCTTTGATCACCATCTCTTCTACTCTCGCCGGATGGATCCTGCCGTCCTTGACCAGATTGGTCAGGGCAATTTTAGCGATCGCTCTTCTGATTGGATCAAAACAGGAAAGCACGACCGTTTCAGGGGTATCATCGACCATCAGATCAACACCGGTAAGCATTTCAAAGGTGCGAATATTACGGCCTTCACGACCGATTATCCTGCCCTTCATCTCATCTCCCGGAAGGGTCACTACGGAGGTCGTGAGTTCGACCACATTATCCACTGCTGAACGATGAATGGCGCTAGCCACAATATCTCTGGCCCGCTTGTCCGCAGCCTGTTTAGCCTGGGTCTCAATATTACGGATCAGATTGGCGGCATCGGTCTTGGCATCGCGTTCCACATTGGCCAGCAGGGTCTTTCTTGCTTCTTCTCTGCTCAAGCCGGCAACTTTCTCCAGAGCCAGGATCTGCT
>JBAZXJ010000049.1:0-7778 GCA_041659865.1 Candidatus Margulisiibacteriota bacterium
GGCCGCCATCATGGGCAGACCATATATTGAGACCTTCAGGATCTTCTCCACCATCTTTGTGTACATGAACCCCCCGCCGGTCTCTCCGAATTTGGTGCGAATAGCGTCCTGTGATATTGATGGACATTTGGTCAACGCCTTTTCCAGCAGTTCTTTCAGGTTCACCGCCAGATAACGATATCCAGGCAGCTCCTTTGCCTGATGCGCATACTCCTCGAAGTCTATCTTGTCGTTCAAAAGATCACAGCAAAGCTGCTTGAACTCCGCGCTGTTCAGAGAGAAGGGACCGGTATCAAGATTATTGTTATAATATATATCCTTGATCGGAATACTCCTGTCCAGCATCTGTTGGCTGACCACGGCAGCTGCGCGAACGGGTTGAATAACCGGCTCAGGCGCGATCGGCAATTTTGATACTTTGGCTTTTTCCGTTGCGGCTTCCTGCTGCCAGCTGGCGTCATAAAGGATATGAGGATTCCTGGAAACTGGAACCTTGCGCGGCGGAATTACCTGACCATTAACGATCTCGTAAGTGTAATTTGGATTGGTCCAGACCGGGTTCCCTGTCCTTGATGCGGTGACTATCTGGGCGCCTGCGGCCTTGGCCTTGGCTTTCTGGGCTTTGGCCAGTTCTTGTTCTGCTTTTATCTTTCGGTCAGCGACCGCTCGGTTGCCTTCCGCCTGCAAGCTTAGCAGAATGGCCCAGGTCTTCTTCTTTTGGATCGATTCCGGAGTTTCCTCGTGTTTTGCTGGAACAGCTGTCCGGCTTGCCGGTTGAGCAGACCTCGTTAGTTCTTTGGCCTCTGGCGCCAGGTCCTGTTGCTTCCTCATGCCGGCTATCCTGTCGTTTATCGATGCCTCCCCTGTTTTAAACTGCGCGATAGCCATAGCTTGTGACCTCTGCGACATCGGCTTGGCGAGCATCTGCAATAACTTTCTTTGGACTTCCATGGTCTTGGTCACGATATCGTATGCCGTTGAATTCAAGGTGGCCGGTTTTAGCTTGAGCAGTAATTCCTGCTGGGCGTTGAGCCTGTCATAAAGACCTTCTACCGGATAGACCGACCTCTGCCGGTCGGCGAGAAAGGCGGTGTTTATACTCCCTGTCTGCATTTGATACTCCTTTATTTTGTCTTTGCGCCTAAGCGCCTGGCAACTGGAAAAAAGCAAAATTAGCTTTCTTGCTTATATATATCGAAGCTTTGGGGGAAATATTTCAAAATATTATCAGTGCGACTCAGGTGCCAGCTTTAGCCAGCAGCTCGGGGATCAGGCGGGGCTTGGTTCTGGAGTCTGGCCAGCGCCTGTTCTTCAGCCAAAGCTTTTGCTCTTGCTTTTTCCTCTTCTTCTTTAGACCGCGGGGCGTCTGCCCTCGGCCCCGGTACCGCAGGTTGTCCCAGCGCATTGCCCAATGGGCTTGGTTCTGCCCTGTTGCCCTGATCTCCAGGTGCTGGTCTGCTAAGTTGTTTCGCCAGTTGCATATTCTGCTGAGCCCCTTTAGTCCGCCAGTCCATGACCATGCCGACCAGGGTACCCTGAATGCCCATAACGATCATTCCTATCGGTCCGCCGATAAGAAAGCCCAGGATCGCTCCAAACAATCCCCCTTTGCGGCCCTTGGGACCAACATCAACACTGAACATTCCCTTGGGTTTCTCTGCAGGCGAAGGCTTTGCATCTGGTTCAACACGTGAAGTCTTTGCGCCCCCGATTGGGACCGAGGTGTCTATTGCTCCCGCTGACAAGGAGTTAGGGTCAACATTCCTAATGCTGGCAAGAGTTAAAGGCGGCTGAGCATTGCCCAGCGCAATTGGCCTATCCGTTCCAGAAGGAGTGCCTGGTTTATTAATAGGAACCCCATTCTTTCCCCTGATACTTGCTGCCTGGGGTGCTGCGCCTGTTGCTGTCACACTTGCTGGTAAGGCCATTTTTCTTTCTCCTGTATACAAAATTATTACTACTGCTTTGGCGGAAGGGCTGCTATCTGCGGATCTGCCGTCGAGCCGCCTTTCGCCACTCGTGCGGCTTCTGCACTTTTAACTATATCGGCGATATTAATAAATGCTTTGTGTATTTCCGGTGAAATATCTTTGGAAAGTTTGACCAGTTTTGAATATTGTTCTGTCCCGATCTTGCTGGCGCCCATTTGTACCAACATTATTATTGCTTGCTCAGCCTGTCCGTACAATTTTGGATCGTTATTTTTCCGGGCAGAATCTAAACTGGAGACCGCCCCGTCGATCAGGCCTGCCGCATACCCCAACTCTTCTTTTTTTACGCCGCGCATTAGATCCTCTATGACCGTTAACAATTTCTCCGCCTTTTTAGCTACGGTTAGCACCGGGGCTTCTACCGGCTTGGTGCTCTTAGGCTTGGCTGGAGCACTTGTCTGAATAGCACCTCGAGCAACAGCTTGTTTTTCAGGAGTTATAATGGCCGGATTGGGAGCAGCGGCTGGTTCAGCTACGTTGCCTGCTGATCCAGGCTCTATCTTAGCTGACGCCATCCTTACAGGCTCTTCCGGCGGTATCGATGTCGTAGTTACTGGGGATTCTCCGGCGCCTATAGCTGCGGGCCCGGCGGGCTTAGTGTTGGCTACTAAGGTTTCGTTCTTGATCGTGGCTATCATTGCCATTAACTTATCGAGATCGGGCTTTTTCAGGCCAGCAGTTAAGGCTTTGAATTTATTGTCCACATAACTGTTCTGTTTGTTGAGAGCTTCCAGGTCGGCGCTGGTCGGTTGCTTGATCAGCTCAATTTCGGCAAGCATGGCGCTTCTTCTCTCGCTCATATGTCCAAGCAATTGAGAAGCTGGCTTGCGGTATCCTTTTGCAAGTCCAGGAATATATTGCCCTGAATCAATGGCTTTTTTCAATGCTGCCAAGTTCGCCTGATCCTCTGCCAGCTTCGTGCGTGCTTTAGCGAAAACTGCGTCATCTTTAGGCAAAGGGGTTCCTTGTTGGCCTTTTGCTGAAGGCATCCACGGGGCCCCTTTGGTGCTCCAGCCAAACTTTTTCGGATCGCGCTCTACCTGACGTCCCGCCGGCGTGTTGTTTCGCGGCAGTTCTTTAGTGCTCACGGCACCAGTACTGGCGCCAGCACTGCCCTTGGCTGTTCGCTGTTCCTCGATCGCTGTTTTGATCTTGGCCTTGACCGCATTGATCTCTGCTGTTTTCTGATCAGCAGACAGGCCAGTTCTCTGATACGCTTTACTTAATTCCTGCCTCAAGATCTGTAGCGGTTCCGGTAAAATATCATTTCTGTTAAAAGGACGCGGCATGGTCGGCGGACTAAAGGAGTCAGCCGGCTTGTTTATGTCAGGCGTTCTGTTTGGGGCAGGATTCTTTTGCGAAAGACTTCCCGTCCGTTGCGCTCCGTTTATGTTTCCTGCTGTAACTGTCATCTCTCTCAACTCCTTAATAGGTAAAATTCATGTCCCTATTAAACATATCGTCCTGGTCGTTTATTTGTTGCATTCTTGTCAGCTCGTAAAACGTGTGCCATCCGCTTTTTCAGGCGTGAAATTAAATCTGGAAAGCTTTAGGTCGCCGACAGGTTTTCTACTGATGACGGAATTGTCCGCTAACCCCTCTGGCTGAACTTCTGGCCTGATCTTTATTGGTTCTAGCTCGAGTGGTAGCCTTACTCTTCCCGTTGGCCTCCATTTAAGTCCCGCGATGGGACTTCCGATCCTGTTGACGTCTTTCCGGAAAGCAAGTTCAAGGGGTTCCGCTGCTGTGTTTGCCCTATGGGACACAACTTTGCGCTTTGCCAGGTTTGGAGCAGAAGCGCTGGCCAGGCTTTTCGCGGCACCAGGCTTCCTGTTGCTGACAGCAGGGGCCGCAGCTTTAGGCGCAGCTAATACTTGCAGCTCGGGATATTTTTGCATCAATACCTTTAATGCTTCTTCTTGTTTTTCTTTGGGCATTGTTCGTATCTGTTGCAGTGCTGCCTTTACTTCGGGTAGTTGCAGGGTCTCTTGTGCTTTTGCCATTCTAGGATCACCGGGCTCATCCGCTGCAGTTGTTTTTCCTGCAGTATCAGCCGGAGCAGGGCCATTTTGGGTCAATAATATCTTCAACTCCGGATATTTTTGCAGCAAAGCCTCCAGCATTTTTTCCTGCTGCTCCTTGGGAAGTGTTTGTAATTGTTGCAGGGCTGTCTTTACTTCAGGGATCTGCAGGGTCGCCTGTGCTTTGGCCATTTCGGCGTTGGCCGCTGCCCCTTCGGGAGCTGGCGCCGGACTTTCCGCTCCTGCTGTTGCCGCTCCTGGATCAGCGGGTGCTGCACCTGCCGCAGGGCTTTTGTTCTCTTTTGTCCACTGTCCATACAGAGCTGTCATTTCGTCCTTGAACTCCATTATCAAACGGATCTTTTCATCTGAAGTTGTAGCCGTCTTGAGTTTCTCCGCCAGCTCGCTCTTCTTTTTATCACGTATGGCTCTCTGTTCATCTGTAAAACCAGACCATAATGTACGCGGCGACTCTTTCACCTTACCCGGGGCAGTAGCAGGCACGTCTGTTGCGACGCCCCCCTCTGTTCCAGGCGGTATCGTAGCTGGGGTGATCTTTAAATCCTCCCGGCCTCTTTCCGGGAGAGGGTTTGGGATGTTACTAGCGCCCCCTGGTGCAGGTTTTTGTCCTTCTCGAATTGGCGGCTTCCCGTTTGCAAGAGGTCGCGGTGGTATTTGTGCTTCATTCCTTGTAGCGCCAACATTAGTAGCCATGTCCATCATCTCCTTATATTTATATATTTTTTACTTCAGAACGCTGTTCTGTCCCTATCGGGCATTTAGTCCTGCCACACCCGCATACCACCCCTGCGTCAATATAATCGTTAAACCCCCACCCCCTACTTGCATAGCAATTTTGCCGTCCTCTTTGTGCCTCTGTGCCTAAGTGCCTTTGTGCCTTACTATTTTCCCCTTATTAACCATATCGTTATAGTTATCTTTTTATTGCATTTCTGTTATAGTTAGAGCTATGAACGACCTGTTCGATCAGATCAAGGAACACGGCCAAGGCCATGTCCTGCAGTACTTTGCGGAGCTTTCATCAGCTGAACAGACGCTTTTTCTGGATCAGTTGAAAACTATCGATCTCCCCCAGCTCGAAGAACTATATGCCCACCACAAGAAACCACCCAAGACCGGCGGACAAAACTTCCAACCAGTATTGTCTGTTAGAAAGAGTGCCCTTGCACCAGCAGAGTTGTCTAAGGCGGTCCAGGCAGGGGAAGACCTTCTGCGCCAGGGCAAGGTCGGTCTGGTACTGGTCGCCGGCGGTCAGGGTACCCGGCTGGGCTTTCCCGGCCCCAAGGGCTGTTTTGAGCTCCTGCCAGGTAAAACCTTGTTCCAGCTGTTTGCCGATCAGGTAGCGCAACTTAACCAGCGGTATGGAATAACTATCCCCTGGTATATCATGACCAGTGACGCGACCGATCAGGAAACCAGAGACTATTTCGTCAGGGAAAAATATTTGGGCTTACCAAAAGGCTCGGTCCATTTCTTCCTGCAAGACATGCTTCCTTCTCTGGACCTGAACGGCAAACTGATCCTGGATGCTAAAGGACATCTTGCCTCTAACCCTAACGGCCACGGAGGGACGTTGCTGGCCTTAAGGAATAGCGGAGCGCTGATAAAAATACAGCAAGCCTGCATCGAGCAGTTGTTTTATTTTCAGGTCGATAACGTCCTGACCAAAATAGCAGATCCTCTATTCCTGGGATTACACACTTTAGCCTCTGCCGACATGAGCACCAAGATCGTGCGTAAGGTAGATCCAGAGGAAAGAGTGGGCGTAGTAGGTTACGTTAACGATGTTTTAGGAGTGATCGAATATAGCGAGCTTCCTTCAGCGCAAGCCAGCCAAAAGAATGCCGATGGTTCGCTGGTCTTTAATGCGGCTAATACCGCTATACATATATTACGCACGGATTTCGTCGGCAAGCTTACCGCGAAGAACTTTCAGCTTCCTTATCATGTAGCAGTTAAAAAGATACCCTGCCTGGCCCCTCTGGGCAATTTACTGCAACCAGCACAACCCAACGGATTAAAATTCGAAACCTTTATCTTTGATGCTTTGGCCCAGGCAAAAAATTCAGTAACTTTAGAAGTGGAACGTAACGAAGAATTCGCCCCGGTAAAAAATGCCACCGGCCCAGACTCACCGGAAAGCGCCCGCGCCCTTCTCAAAAAAACCCCTTCTTAAAGACCTCTCCCCTTGCCCCTCTCCGCCTGCCGATGCGGCTGGCAGAGAGGGGAAGTCATCTGTTTCGTTTGAATACGACCCCGTCATTGCGAGGAGGCATCCGAACGTGGCAATCTCGGCAAACGATGTGTTGGGTCTTATTATGAAACACGGATCTGCAGCCATACCATCGCCTCTCTTTTGTATTAGGCGTTGTCACGGCTGGTTGATCTGTGCAATCCGTGTTTCAGGGAACTATATCTGCCAAACCTGTCTTCCCCTCTCTGCCAGCCGAAGGCTTTGCGCAGGTAGGCGGAGAGGGGCTAGGGGAGAGGTCTCGCCAAGGATAAGGCAGGCACTTCGACAAGCTCAGTGACCGCAGCTCCAGTAAAGAACTTCCTAAAACAAACTCATCTGCTCTTCTTTATCCTCCACCACAGCGCTTACTTCCACCTTCGCTAATTCTGCATTCTGTCTTCCGCGATCCGCACTATTTGCATCCTTCACATTCCAAACCGAATTCAACACCGACCGCAAGCTATGTTTCTCCAAAAGCTCCGCGGCCAGATCAAAATGCAATCCGTCATATTGGAACACATCGCTCTCCGGCAATGGCACCGACCGGTCCAGCGTGGTCAGCCAAATATTATGCTGGGCGATCTCCCGGCCCGCGTTGATCTTTTCCTGTACTTTATGCGGCAGATCGCCCCGTTTAAGTATTTCCTCCAGCGAGCCATATTTCTGCAAAAGCTGAATTGCTGTCTTCTCGCCGATCCCTTTTACGCCAGGAATATTGTCCGAAGGATCGCCCTTCATGCTCTTATAATCGACGATCTGCTGCGGGGTTAAACTGGTTTTTTCGGTAAAGTTTTGCGCGGTATATTCCGTCATCTCCGACAAGCCCCTGATCGGCATCAGCACAGATATTTTTTCCGTAACTAACTGGAGAACATCTTTGTCCCCGCTAATTATGGTCACATCCAGCCCGATGTTCTCGCCTTTGACCGCAAGCGTGGCCAGGACATCGTCAGCCTCGTAGCCATCGATGGCGAACACGGTCACGCCGATCTTCGCCAGGATCTCCTGGAGAATTGGCAGTTGAGTATAGAAGCCAGGAGGACTGGGCGGTCGATGAGCTTTGTATTCCTTGTATTCAATGTGCCTAAACGTAGGGGCCTTGGTATCGAAAGCCACGGCCAGTGATCTCGGCTGTTTTTCCTTGTCGATCCGCATGATCATTTTCAGGAAACCGTGGATCACGTTCGTCGTCTGCCCCGTCTTGTCCATCAGCGTCTGGGGCAAGGCATAGAAAGCACGATAGGCCAGCGAATGTCCATCGATAATGACCATCTTGTTCGGCATAAAAACATTATATCACGACCCTGCCGAAAATAACGATTGCAATATAGGCGGGGATTGGGGATAATTATAAATAATGACAAATGACAAAACCCAAATGTCAAATCAATGACAAAATCCTAATGACAAATAGGAACCGGTCTTAATTTGGATTTTGGGTTTTGGCTTTGATTTGGAATTTGACATTGGGATTTTGGATTTATTTAACAGAGGAGGCACATATGTTCAAGA
>JBAZXJ010000049.1:7804-9003 GCA_041659865.1 Candidatus Margulisiibacteriota bacterium
TGCCGAGTCAATTAACCTATTCAGGGCGTTTATTGCAGAACGGAGCGCTGGTAAATTCGGACTTAGTTATGCATTTCTATATCTATAGCACAGCAACCGGCGGAAGCCCGGTCTGGTCAACGGCTAACATTAATGTAAACGTTAACCAGGGGATCTACAGCGTAACTCTCGATCAGGTCACTCCTAATGTTTTTGCTGGTGATGATCGATATCTGGAAGTTCAGGTTGGCAGTGAAACACTTACTCCGCGGACCAAGATCAACAGCGTTGGCTATGCTTTGCAGGCTGGCGGACTGAGCAACGGAGGAGTAAAAGCAGCTACAGTTATGAATGATGGAACGGTCGGCATCGGGACAACAAATACCTACGGATACAAGTTGTACGTCAATGGTCCGGCCTACACTGCCGGCTATGCAAACTTCCTCTCTAGCGGCGGGACGATCCCTGGGGCCCAGGTCAATCAGGACACAGCTGGCTTGAATGGTGGCTTTAAAATTTATTCGACAGGGGCTTACTCGACCGCTACAAATGGTGACTATCTGTCTATCGGCTTAACTAACGACAACGTAGGGGCCATTGCTGTTGCCGACAGCACGGCCTATCGGAACCTGGCCTTACAGCCATACGCAGGTAACGTGGGCATCGGGACAACCGCCCCTGGCGCTAGGTTGGATGTGTCGGACAATATTCGTTCTAATAGCTCTTTGATCTTAGATAATATAGCGCACACAAAAGGGCTTGTCCTTTATTATAACTCTATTTTAGATGCTGGCTTGATCTCTGCAACGGAGCATGGCGTGTCCTATAAGCCTTTACTTCTAAACCCTACGGCCGGTAACGTCGGGGTCGGCACAACGAACCCTTTAACCAAGCTCCATGTTGCAGGCGGCTCGATCAGTGTCGAAGCCGATTATCCAATTCGCAACGCTGGCAATAACGCTATTATCGGTTACGACAGCGCCTTGCCTGGCATATCGATCGGCAGCGGCACCGGCACGGACAAGGTGCGTGTTTTTTCCGGCGGCCTGGAGCGTCTGCGCATCCTTACGAACGGCAACGTCGGTATCGGGGCAACAAATCCAGGCGCCCAGTTGACACTTAAATATGGTACCGGGACAGATCTGGAGCTTGGCTCGGAAGCAGATGGTGCTTATATCCAAAGCTACAATCGCTCCAACTCAACTTATGGTTATTTAAGA
>JBAZXJ010000050.1:0-8903 GCA_041659865.1 Candidatus Margulisiibacteriota bacterium
GTCATTGCGAGGAGTCCCGCGCTTGTGCGCCATAGCGCTTCAGCGCGCAGGCGCATCGGGGCGACGTGGCAATCTCTCGGAAGGGAGTACTTGCCGAGATTGCTTCGTCGATGACTCCTCGCAATGACGGGGGTTGAGGCCTGGCTTAATGCTGTTCTTTCATACTGAATTCTGAATTCTGAATTCTTTTCAACCAGCCACCTGCATCAGCCTCTGTAATCTTTCAGCCTTAACTTTCACAGGTACCTGGTCCGGGAAATCGGCTGCCGCTGTTAATGGTCTTGGTGAATAGGCCGTGGTAATTATCCGGCAGAAATTCAACTTTCTTAACGTTCTTAAAGTATTCTCGAACTGTTCATCCGTTTCCCCCGGGAAGCCGGCGATCACGTCGGTGGAGATCCTCGCCTCCGGAATAGCGCGGCGTATCTTGTCTAACAGTACGCTGTAATCTTGTACAGTATACTTGCGGTTCATTCTTTTTAAGACTTCATCGTCGCCCGCCTGGATCGGGATATGCAGTTCCCGGCTGATCTTGGGATTATCAGCGATGGTTCTAATCAGTTTATCCGACATGTCTTTTGGGTGTGAGGTCATAAAGCCGATCTTGGGTAAGCCAGGCATGGTTGCCACGTCTTTGAGCAGGTCAGCAAAGTCATAATCCGTATAAAGCCCTTTCCCGTAGGAATTAACGTTCTGCCCCAGAAGTACGATCTCGTTGAACCTGCTTAGGTCGATGGCCTTGATCTCGGCAAAGATCTCCTCTTTTGGTCTACTGATCTCTTGGCCGCGGGTAAAAGGCACGATACAGTACGAACAATAATTATCACAGCCGTACATGATAGAGACGAAAGCCTGGTTTAGGCTGGTGCGCTTGATGGGAGGATTTCCCTCCGTCATTGCGAGGAGTCCCGCATCGGGGCGACGTGGCAATCTCTCGGAAGGGAGTACTAGCCGAGATTGCTTCGCTTCGCTCGCAATGACGGGTGCTTTGCTAGTCTTGTCCGGCTCCCTTTTTCCTGCGGCATTCGCCGCGATCTCGATCACGCGCTTCTCCCCAGCCAATACTCTCTCTAAGATAAGAGGAAGCTGCTCGATGCTGTTCACGCCGAAAATGAAGTCCACATACCGGGCTTTCTTGAAGATCTCTTCCTTGGCATGCTGCGGGATGCAACCGCAGACCCCGATCAGCAGGCGTGATAGTCCCTTTTCCTTGCGGACCTCCTTAAGCTTTTTGAGCCGGCCCAGATTGCCGTAGAACCTAGTCTCGGCCTTGTTGCGCACACTGCAGGTATTCAATAGTATCAGGTCCGCGCTATCCATAGCGGTAGTTTCTTCGTAGCCCAAACTATCCAGAAGCCCGGCCAGCTTTTCCGAGTCGTTCTGGTTCATCTGACAGCCGAAAGTGAGAATGAAATAGGTCATGGACATGCCGAGAAACATAGCAATTGCAAGGGCTTGTGTCAAATCAGTTTACCAGTTGCCAGTTGCCAGTTTGCCAGTTCAAAGTCTTGCTGGCTAACTGGTTAACTGGCTAACCGGCTAACAAAACTGGCATCTTGCCGGATATGCTCCACGCCACTATAATTAGCCCGTTTGTCAGAACTAAGATGAACAATATATGTCTTGAAAGGGGTTTTAACAGTGGCTGATAAGAACGTGTATTTTTTTGGAAATGGTAAGGCTGACGGCAACTCGACAATGCGTCAATTATTAGGCGGAAAAGGCAGTAATCTGGCGGAAATGACCAATCTGGGAGTCCCAGTACCCCCAGGTTTTACGATCACCACTGAAGTCTGTAAGTCTTATTATGATAATAATAAGCAGTATCCGGCAGGCCTGCAGGCCGAGATCAATGAAAACATCAAGAAAATGGAAAGCGCCATGGGCGCCAAGTTCAGCGACAAGGAAAACCCCTTGCTGGTTTCTGTACGCAGCGGTGCCGCTGTGTCTTTGCCTGGTATGATGGATACCGTCTTGAACCTCGGCTTAAATGATGTAACTGTTGAAGGCCTGGCCAAGAAGACCGGCAACGAAAGATTTGCCTGGGATTCTTACCGCCGTTTTATCCAGATGTTCTCGGACGTAGTTATGGGCGTAGACAGCGACCAATATGAGCATGCTATCGATGCCATGAAAAAGAAGCGTAACGTCAAACTGGATACCGAACTATCTGCTGCCGATCTCAAGGAACTGGTCTCGGAATTCAAGGCTATCGTCCAGAAGAGCGCCGGCGAGATGTTCCCAAGCGATCCTATCGTTCAGCTGCAAAAATCGATCAATGCCGTATTCGGCTCCTGGAACAATGACCGCGCGATAACCTATCGTAAGATCAATGATATCAGAGGTTTGATCGGTACTGCTGTGAACGTGCAGGCCATGGTTTTCGGCAATATGGGTGAAACTTCAGGTACCGGTGTAGCGTTTACCCGCAACCCGGCCACCGGCGAAAATCTGATCTATGGTGAGTTCTTGATGAACGCCCAGGGTGAAGACGTGGTCGCTGGTGTGCGTACGCCTGAGACCATTGATAAGCTGGAGAAAGTTATGCCTGCTGCTTACAAGCAATTTATGACCCTGTCTGACAGCCTGGAAAAGCATTTCAAGGAAATGCAGGATATGGAATTTACCATCCAGGAAGGCAAACTATATTTCTTACAGACCAGGACCGGTAAACGTACGGCCGCGGCTGCGTTAAGGATCGCCGTGGAAATGGCTTCAGAAGGCTTGATCGACGAAAAAACAGCAGTATTGCGTATCGATGCCAATCAGCTCGATCAGCTGTTACACCCGATGTTCGACCCCAAAGCGCCAAGACAGGTAATTGCCAAGGGCTTGAACGCTTCGCCTGGTGCGGCTGTAGGTAAAGTAGTATTTTCCGCGGAAGATGCGGTTCATCTAAAAGAGATGGGCGAAAAGACCATTTTGGTCAGAGTTGAAACATCTCCAGAAGATATCGCAGGGATGGACGCTGCCCAAGGTATTTTGACCGCTCGTGGCGGTGCGACTTCCCATGCGGCAGTGGTCGCGCGTGGTATGGGGAAATGCTGTGTAGCCGGTTGCAGTGAGATCAACATCGATTATAAAGCCAAGAAATTCCAGGCAGGTTCAGTAACGGTTAAGGAACATGATTTTATATCGCTAGACGGTACTTCAGGTGAAGTAATGCTTGGCCAGGTCAAAACAACGACAGCTGAGCTTAGCGGTAATTTCTCTTTATTGATGAAATGGACCGACAAGTACAAGAGATTAAAGGTCAGGACCAACGGCGATACTCCTAAAGATGCTGAAACCGCGAGGAAGTTCGGCGCCGAAGGTATTGGCCTTTGCCGTACCGAGCATATGTTCTTTGAAGGCAACCGTATCGAAGCAGTACGCGAGATGATCCTTGCTGATGATAAGGCTGGAAGAGAGAAAGCTTTGGCCAAGTTATTGCCGATGCAAAAGGGCGACTTTCTGGCTATTTTTAAGGCTATGGAAGGTTATCCGGTTACGATCAGACTGCTGGATCCTCCATTACATGAATTCCTGCCGACCAAGGAATCTGATATCGAAGCCTTGTCCAAGGATATGGGCGTTTCGGTAGACAAGTTAAAGAAGAGAGTATCCGCTCTGCATGAATTTAATCCTATGCTCGGCCATCGCGGCTGCCGTTTGGGTATTACTTTCCCGGAGATCTATGATATGCAGGTCAAAGCTATCATCCAGGCTGCGATCGAGATCAAGCAGTCCGGCAAGGATATCATTCCGGAGATCATGATCCCGCTGGTCGGCCATGTTAAAGAACTAAGTATCTTAAAAGAGAACGCCATCAAGATCATTGACGCTGAAATGGCTGCGGCCAAGGTTAAGCTGGAATACATGATCGGGACGATGATCGAAGTACCCAGAGCGGCCATAACCGCTGATGAGATCGCCAAGGAAGCAGAATTTTTCTCTTTTGGGACGAACGACCTGACCCAGATGACCTGTGGTTTCTCCCGCGACGATTCCGGCAGTTTCTTGCCGGAATATGTTGATAAGGGTATCTACGAAAGAGATCCTTTCCAGGCTCTAGACCAGACTGGGGTAGGCGAAATGATGAAGATCGCGATCGAAAAAGGACGCAAGGTCAGACCAAAGATCAAGCTCGGTATCTGCGGTGAACATGGCGGAGAACCAAGCTCAGTTGAATTTTGTCACAGTATCGGGTTAGACTACGTGAGCTGTTCGCCTTTTAGGGTACCGATCGCCAGGCTGGTCGCGGCTCAGGCAGTGCTTAAAGAACAGAAATAAGAATATAACAACAAAAAAAAGGGGGTGAAATTAAATGGCAAAAAAATTATTATTAGTAATGGCTCTCTTATTGACCTTAGGTTTAACAACAGTTTTAGCGGCTGACAACGCTCAGCAACAAGCTGGCGAGCAGCAGCAACAACAGCTTACTCCTGAACAGCAGCTGGAGCAGGTGATCAGCAACATCAACCTGTCTTTCCAGGTAATGCAGAGGGAGAACGCCGCGGTCAAAACGTACATTCAGTACTTATTGAACGTGATCGTTGAACAGAACAAGGTTATCGGCGAGCTTTCCGCTAAAGCACCAGCTAAGAAAAGATAATAGAGAATAATAATTGAAGCAAAAGGGCAGGGCGCAAGTCCTGCCTTTTTCATTTGTGCCACCTTACCCCCAACCCCCTCTTCATAAAAACTTCGCTAGGTAACGTTATACGAAACACGGATTACACGGATTTACCCGCCGCCACCACCACTAGCGAATTAGTGGTGGGGTTGTTGAGGATCCGTGTCATTAGCTGAAATCCGTGTAATCCGTGTTTCAAGGCCCCGAGCCGCAAAATCCCGATTGCAATACTCCAACATATGTAAGATAATAACTATATATCCAAATATCAGGAGGTTTTCATGAAAAAAATAACATTAGGCATTCTGGTCCTGGCAATTCTGTCCGTGGCCGGCTTTGCGGTGCCCAATCAATTAACCTACTCGGGGAGGTTGCTGCAGAACGGTGCGCTGGTTAATTCGACCATGCCGATGATCTTTTCGATCCATACCGATCCGACAGCGGGAACTCAGCTTTGGTCTCAATCGATCACTAGCGTGGAAGTTAACCAGGGTATTTACAGCGTTATACTTGGCGAGGCCGGCAACCCCATCAGCCCGAACGTATTCGTAACAGATAACGCTTATCTGCAAGTTGTGGTCAACGGTGAAACCTTATCCCCCAGGACCAAGATCAACAGCGTAGGCTATGCCTTGCAGGCTGGAGGCTTGAGTAATGGCGGAGTCCAGGCGGTAACTGTTTCTACAAATGGCAACGTCGGCATCGGGACAACGGCGCCAGGCAGTAAATTGAGCGTAAAACAAATTTCCGATCCGAATTTAGGGGGTGAAAGTTCAGAATCGTTGCGGGTTTATAACGCAGCAGGGACTTCTTTTGCCCAATTACAGGTCAATAACAAAGGTGCGGAATTATCCTCATCAGGTCCGGCAGGCGGCGTATTCCTACCATTGTTCATTAACACCAGCCGGGCCGGTATCCCTCCTATTACTGTATCTCAAAATGGCTGCGTAGGCATCGGAACGACGAATCCTGGATTCCAGCTGGATGCTTCCAGTTCCATCGCTTCACGGGAACAGTTCGTTATCAATGGCGGGAATAACCGTATTGTTAACGGTTATGGTGATGCCGGGATAAACTGGACCACTTCCGGTCAATATCCTGATATCTTTTTCCGGACAAATTCGACAGAGAGGATGAGGGTAACCAATGGCGGCAACCTCGGGATCAATATCACCTACCCCCAGGAAAAACTCGATGTCCGGGGCAATACCTTTGTTTCGGTGGGGGAAGATATCGGCGTGCGGAAGCTCGTTCTATATCACGGCAGATCGAATGCTAATAGTTACTACAGGATAACTCTGCCCGAAACCTATTCCGGCCGCAACGGAGGCAGTGTAAAGGTCAAGGTGACCTGGCTGGCTGCCCATGCTATCCATTCAGAACATCAGGAATACCAATTCACCTATGGGACCCACCACAATCTTCCTGACAATGGTTTTTTGCTTGTCTCTCCCGTTACAACGCTTTATAAGGACAAGACGGCTGATTCATATTCCTATTACTATGACCAGCCGGCCGACGTAGAATTTTACAAGGACATTGTTGAAGATGCTAACGGATATACCGGCGTGATCTTGAAGGTCAAAGGTTATCATGTCAGTTATGCTAATTGTGTTCTGATCGAAGCCGAGATCAACGGCCAGACCACCGCGCCGCCTACCTTGGCGTATATTGGGACCTCCTTACCGTCTGGCGCTGAGGCCATGACCAAAACAACAACTGGTTGGATCGCGATCCCCAGCGGGGCAGGCTGGACCTCTTCGGCCTATTGCCGCAGGATCGGCAGTACCATCCAGTTCAAAGGGCACTTTCAATACAGCAGTTCTCAATCCTGGTGGGGGGCTTCTGGGATAATTATACCGGCCGAATGCCGTCCAGCGATCGATATTGTATACGCCCCAGCGAGTTTCTGGGGGGCAGGTTCAGCTAGTGCATCTTTTGGTTTTGCCGGAATAACCACTGCTGGTGTGATCAGTTTGTATACGAATAGCCCTACCCAGTACTTTTCAATAACCGGCGCTTACCCGGCAGATTAGTCAGACGAAGCTATTTTTCACACAAAAAGGCAGGGCGCGAGCCCTGCCTTTTTCATTATATGAAACACGGATTACACGGATTTTTCCGCCGCCACCACCACCTGCAAATTAGTGGTGGGGTGGAGGATCCGTGTCATCAGCTAAAATCCGTGTAATCCGTGTTTCAAGGCCCCGAGCCAGAAAATCCCGATTGCAATACTCCCCAATATGTAAGATAATGATTTTGTATCCAAAATATCAGGAGGTTTTCATGAAGAAAATATCATTAGGCATTCTGGTCTTGGCAGTTCTGTCTATGTCGGCTTTGGCGGTGCCCAGCCAATTAACCTATTCGGGAAGACTTCTACAGAATGGCGCGCTGGTGAATTCGTCTTTGCCTATGGATTTCATGATCTATACCGACCCGATAGCTGGTACTCTTCTTTGGCAGCAAGGTGTTAGTAATGTTGAGGTTAATCAGGGTATCTATAGTGTGATCCTTGGGAGTACTGCTAATCCGATAAGTCCGAATGTCTTTGTTACTGATAATGCCTATTTGCAGGTTGTTGTGAACAGTGAAACCTTATCACCCCGGACCAAGATCAATAGCGTGGGCTATGCTCTGCAGGCTGGAGGCTTGAGCCGGGGTGGGGTGCAGGCGGTGGTGGTTTCGACGAACGGGAATGTCGGCATCGGGACAACAATCCCCGCAACAAGACTTCAAGTGACATCATCTAACACATTTGTGGGGATTAGCGTTGGTGGTTCTTACCTTACTCACTCAATTATTTCATTGACCACTACTGATGCTGGAGGACAAGATATTGGCCCCGTATTGGGCTTTGGAGGAGAAAGGACGCCTGGCGTGATAGGGAACCCTGGCATATTTGCAGGCATTCGTGGTGCTAAAGAGAGTTCAGTAATAGATAATAATGGTTATCTGGGGTTTTATACTACACAGTCTGGAATTGCTTTTGCCGAAAGGATGAGAATAGCCAGTAATGGCAATGTCGGTATCGGGACGGCAACCCCGGTCGCCGCGTTGGATGTGACCGTGGGGAATACCAAGCATATTTTAGGCACTGTCGGCACTACGGGTGCGGATTTCAACTATTTTTATCTAAAACTATTTGAAGTGCCGGATAGTGGGCAAAACAATTCTCTTGTTCTAACTGGCAGGATTACAACGATCCGCAGCAACGATCTTGGCGTAAGCGCGACCAGCGAATTTTATATTAGCAGAGGTTACACTGGCATTCTGTATTTTAACCAGCTCAACCAAAAAGGGGATTATGGTCCGTTCCAATTGGTCAAAGTTGCTGATGGCGGTAAGGACTGGGTGGCCTTGCTTTATGATTGCCATGGTGGTGCTGGGATAGAATCATGGAACTATGATGTGACATTGTATAACAGCGTTGGCGCTTCTGCCTTGTCCTTAGGAACCTTAGCTTCTACTTCTGTTTTACATAGTGCTTTAACCAATACCATTAGTTACCCAAGTACGATCATTACGAATGGCAACGTGGGTATTGGGGGCGCGCCGTCGAACAAGCTCGACGTTTATGGTAATATCCTGGTTCGGCCGACATCAGGTGCCTCTGTTGCTATTGACAAGATCGGTAGCGGTAACGGCAACGGCCAGTATTGGGGGGTTTCCATCAGGAACGATACAAGTGACGATAGTACGATGTTTGGCTTCAGTTCTTCGACCTATAGTACTGGTGGTAACGTGGCCTGGATAGGCAACAGTAATGCCTTCGTATATTTCCCTTCCAGCAAACAACTGCGGCTCGGTTCCGGAATAGGAACTACCCCGTTGATGACCTTGGCTGGAACTGCCAGGGTTGGTATCAACACGACCAATCCTGGTAACGACCTCGATGTCAACGGCGGCGTTTCGGCCAAGACCTATACGACCTCGACCGCCTGGACGACAATCCCTAGCGCGGGTGGATGGACTTCTGTTGGTGCTGCTTGTCGTAGAGTTGGCAGTTTCATTCAGTTCAAAGGCTACTTTACTTACAGTAGTCCTAGAACCTGGTGGGAGCCTACTGGACTGATCGTTCCCGCTGAATGTCGTCCGTCCATAACTATTGGCTATCCATCAGCAGGATGTTGGGATAATTCAAATCATCAATATTCTGGAATGTTCAATATCACTCCCGGCACTGGTGCTATAGAACTATATTCCAATGGACCTCTCCTTAATTTTTCTATCACTGGCACTTACCCTGCGGATTAGCCTTAAAGCTAGTTTATAATGAAAGAGCCGC
>JBAZXJ010000051.1:0-8831 GCA_041659865.1 Candidatus Margulisiibacteriota bacterium
ACATATTTATAATGATATCAGGCCTCATGGCAGCCTAAATTTCCTGGCTCCACAGAAATTCCTGGAATCGGTTATAATGTCATAAGCAAAGTGTTACCTATGTCACCAACCTAACCGGATATTGCTTCATGACAATATTTCCTCTAATATATACCCCATGTCACAAACAATATCTGAAAAAATCCTTGCCGCCCATTGCGGAAAAGCCAGCGTAAAGCCGGGCGAATTGATCTCGGCCAAGGTAGACTTTTGCCTGGGCAATGATATTACGGCTCCAGTCGCTATCAATGAATTCCGCAAGATCGGGGTCAGCAAGGTCTTTGATAAGAACAGAATAGCCTTGGTCCCTGACCATTTTACGCCGAACAAGGACATAAAATCAGCGGAACAGGTTAAAGTTCTGCGTGAGTTTGCCAAGGAAATGGGCATCGTGAATTTCTTTGAAGTCGGCCGGATGGGTGTTGAGCATGCTTTGCTCCCTGAACTTGGCCTGGTACTCCCCGGCGACTTGATCATCGGGGCCGACTCTCATACCTGTACCTATGGCGCCCTCGGTGCTTTCTCGACCGGCGTAGGTTCCACTGACCTGGCGGCTTGTATGGCTACCGGCGAGGTCTGGTTCAAGGTTCCGGAATCGATCAAGTTCAACCTTAATGGCAAGCTGCCAAAAGACGTGACCGGTAAAGACCTTATTCTATATATCATCGGC
Source organism: Candidatus Margulisiibacteriota bacterium (assembly GCA_041659865.1). Lineage (GTDB taxonomy): Bacteria > Margulisbacteria > JBAZXJ01 > JBAZXJ01 > JBAZXJ01 > JBAZXJ01. The sequence continues at coordinate 710 of JBAZXJ010000051.1, forward strand.
TTGATCGGCGTGGACGGCGCTTTATATAAGTCCATGGAATTTGCCGGAGATGCCGTATACGAGCTTTCTATGGAAGGTCGTTTGACCATGGCTAATATGGCGATCGAAGCAGGCGGAAAGAATGGGATCTTCCCTGTGGATGAAAAGACCAAGGCATATGTTAAAGAAGCCCAAAAAGCCGGGATCCGCATCGCTGAACCAAAGTTCTATGCCAGCGATCCTGACGCGGTCTATGCCAAGGTTTATGATATTGATGTGACCAAGCTTGAACCGCAGGTAGCCTTCCCGCATCTTCCCGAAAATTCCAAGCCTTTGAGCAAGGTGGGTAATATCAAGATCGACCAATCCTATATTGGTTCCTGTACCAACGGCAGGATCGAAGACATGCGCCAGGCTGCAGAGGTATTGAAGGGCCGCCATGTCCATCCGGAAGTTCGCTTGATAATTATTCCGGCAACGCCAAAAGTTTACCGTCAGATCATCGACGAAGGGATCATGGAAGTGTTCCTGGACGCCGGAGCGGCGGTAAGTACGCCTACTTGCGGACCTTGCCTGGGCGGACATATGGGCATCCTGGCCGCCGGAGAAAAAACCATCGCTACTTCTAACCGTAACTTCGTCGGTCGTATGGGCAGTCCGAAAAGTGAAGTATATTTAAGTAATCCCGCAGTGGCCGCAGCCAGTGCTATCGCTGGTAAAATTGTCGGCCCAAAGGATCTGTAGGGGCAGGTCGCGACCTGCCCGGCACACAACGTAGAGGCACGCGGCGCGTGCCCGCCTAAAAGGAGATAGTATTTTGTTAAAAGGTAAAGCTCATAAATTCGGCCGTAATATAGATACCGACGCGATCATTCCAGCTCGCTATTTAAATACTTCAGATCACGCGGAACTTGCCTTGCATTGTATGGAAGACGCTGATCCGGATTTTATGAAAAAGATCAAGGCCGGGGATATCATTGTTGCTGATGAAAACTTCGGTTGCGGTTCCTCAAGAGAACATGCGCCTATTGCTATAAAGGCTGCGGGACTATCCGCGGTCATCGCCAAGACATATGCCCGGATCTTTTACCGTAACGCCCTGAACATTGGCTTGCCGATCCTGGAATGCCCGGAAGCTGTGGATGGAATAAGTTCTGGAGATGAAATAGCCATAGACCTGACTTCCGGGAAGATCGATAATCTGACCAAAAAGAAAAGCTACCAGGCTGAACCTTTCCCGTCCTTTATGCAGGAGCTGATCGCCGCCGGCGGGTTGATCAATTACACGAAATCCAAAATAAAATAATTGAGGGACCCCGGACGCTGAGCCTGTCGAAGCGCCCGCTGGTGTACGCTCGGACACTTCGACAAGCTCAGTGTCCAAAACTTCCTTACACCCTCACCCTTCGCTCCGCCCCGATCGTCGTCTTCACATCATGCCCTGGATAAACTATCGTCTCGTCCGGCAGGGTCATTAACCGCTCCAGCGACTGTTTTAATTCTGCTTTGGAAGATCCAGGCAGGTCATATCGACCTACACAGCCAGAGAAAAGAGTATCGCCGCTGAAGACCACGCCCTCCCCGACCAGGCTTACCCCTCCCGAAGAATGGCCAGGAGTATGCCAAACCGTGAACTTCAGACTGCCGATCTCCAGGACCTGACCGTCGGTCAGCTTCTGATCAGGAGCTGGGGAATCTACGCTTGCCCATTCCCGCATAATATCCATGATCTGCAGGTCGCGTTCATGCATCATGATCGGCGCCCCGGTAAACTTTTGGACCGGGCCATTCGCGCCAACATGGTCATAATGTCCATGAGTATTTATGATATAAAGCACTTTGAAGTTGTTGCGGGAAATAACCGGCAGAATGCGGTCGGCATCAGAACCCGGATCGATGATCATCGCCAGCTTGGCGGCTTCATCGGCCACGATATAACAATTCGTCCTAAGTTCTCCTACGGGAATGATACGCAAGAACATCTAAAAAACCGCTATCCCAAGGGATTTTGGCCCGAAGTAGACGCTGGGCACGGTGCTGATCTCGGTTTTAAGCAAGGACATTTTCGGGTCCATGACCTTTTTCAGATCAGTATGCAATTTATCTGCATCCTGTTTTAAAAAACTGTACATTATCCCGGCGCTTTTTTGGGTCTTGCCTGCCAGAGAAACAAAAGTTTCCTTGATCTCATCCCGGTTATCAGCCCTGGTCAATAATTTTACTTTACCATTTTCCGTCGTGAACACCGGCTTGAAATCAAGCAGCAGGCCAAGAAATTCATGGACATCTTTCCCGCGGGTCAGGTACTCAAGGGAATCTACCAGGAGCAGTTCCTTGACCTTGGGGACCATCTTGCGCAAGGCGGCGGTAACTTCATTGAACGACAGGCCCTTTTCCAGCATTTTAGCAGCTTCGATAGCCAGCAAGCCAGAACCTAAAGCCATACACTGGGAGTCTATGACCTCCACATCAAGAAAATGGCTCATATAGGTCGAGGCCTTTTTCGCGGCAAAGACCAAGTCGCTTATCCCTGAAGAAAGATGGATCGAGATTATTTTCTCAGCCCCTCTTTCGTATACATTATTATATATCGCGACGATCTCTTCATAATCCGGCGGACTGGTGCGGGGATTATGACGGCCGGAATCGAGCATTTTGATCAGCTCTCCGGTATTCATATTCTCGCCGTCCTCGAAAACTGATTTGCCGAAAATCACCTTCATCGGAATTACTTCGATGCCGTATTTCTGCAGGATCTCTGTAGGCAGAGATGAGGTACTATCCACAACTATTTTAACTTTACCTTTTTCTCTTTCCTGCACAAAGGTATCCACTTCTTTCTGGAGCTTTGCTTTGATATTTTCCAAAGGCATATGATACTCGTTTTGCAGTTCCTTGATCTTGCGGATCAGCTTAACTTCACCTTCGGAGAACAAGCGCATCCGGCCCTTGGTCCGTCGCGAACTTGGCAGTAAGCCGATCTGTTCGTAATAACGGATCGTCCGCTGGCTGATATCCAGGTCTTTAGCCACCTGGCTTATTTTATAGTAGTTAATTCTTCTCTCGGTAACTTTGATATAGCGTCTGCCGGTCTTCATATTTTCTCCTGTTCAAAAGCAGGTAGTAAGGTAGCACGGTTTGAGGAAATTTTCCAGCCCTTGGGGGGCAAGTTAGCAATTAGACAGGAACAGCGCCCCGTCATTGCGAGGAGGCGGCCGACGAAGCAATCTCGATAAGCAATACCCTGCCGAGCTTGCCACGTCGCCCCGATGCGCCTGCGCGCTGAAGCGCTATGGCGCACAAGCGCGGGACTCCTCGCAATGACGGGAACTGTATTCTCGGAATCCCTCTTTAGGGGGATTCAGGGGGCCTTCCTAAAAAATAAAACCCCCTCCGTTTCCGGAGGGGGTTCGTATCTTTAGCTAACCGATAAGCCAGTCAGCTAAGGAAATTACATCTGGTACATTACGCTTAAGCTGCCACCTTCAAGAGAAGTTGTGGTTGCGCTTGCGCCGCCAACACTGGTGATCGTGATCACTGGGATCGTGGTCTGGATGGAGACCTTCTCGGTCAGGTCAGCCTGTAAGAAGAGACCGCCGGAAATTCCGGTGCTTGAGCTGCCGCCTGATACTCTGGCTGTTACCATCTGGAAAGCGCCGGTAACACCAGCAGACAGTGCGCCCTTGGTCATCAAAGCATAGTCAATTTTGCCTAATGCGCAGATCTCTGTGCCAACTGAATTGTTGTTGAAATAACCGCCGACCTGAGCCTGGAGGTTAGAACCAAGATCAAAGCCTGCGACAACGGATGTGCCGACTGTGCCGACGCTCATGGCGAACACTGAACTTACTAATACAACAACTAATGCAGACGCTAATAATACTTTTTTCATTTTTTTCTCCTTAAGATTTTTCTAATACATTCTACTACTAACACCAACACTAAAACTAAATCCTTCTATCTATCCCCCCCTTCGATTTGTTTTACTTCTTACACAAGCAACAAGGGAATTATACAAAAGAGATATGTTCTAGTCAATTTGATAATATCAGCTCCTACCCAATATTTCCGCTAGGTCATTCTCGGCCGTGGTTACCGGTTTAATTTTATAGTTCTTAACTAGAATATCCAGCACATTTGGCGAAACAAATTCCGGCAAAGTTGGCCCCAGCCTAATGCCTTGGATGCCTAGGTAGAGTAAGGACAGCAGTATAACCACTGCCTTTTGTTCATACCAGGACAAAATGAAAGAAAGCGGTAAGTCATTGACCGGAGTATCCAGCGCTTTGGATAAAGCCAGGGCGATCTGAATTGCCGAGTAGGCATCGTTACATTGACCGATATCTAACAGCCTTGGGATCCCGTCAATATTTCCAAAATCCAGTTTATTGAAACGGAACTTCCCGCAAGCCAGGGTCAAAATTACGCTGTCTTTTGGCGCTTGTTCAGCAAATTCTGTATAATAATTTCTTCCGGATTTCGCTCCGTCACAGCCTCCGATCAAAAAGAAATGTTTGATCTTGCCGGCCTGGATCGCCGAGATCACTTTGTCGGCAACACCGAGCACTGCGTTATGTCCAAAACCGACCAAGATCTTCTTGCCTGGAATATCAGCAGAAAAGCCGTCCAGCTCCAGAGCTTTTTTGATCAGTGCAGAGTAGTTCCTCTCGGTAATATGTTTAACGCCAGGCCACGCCACCAGCCCGCCAGTGAAGATCCTGTCCTTATATGTATCATCGGGTTTTTGGATACAGTTAGTCGTCATCAGTATAGACCCCGGGAAGGCCTTGAATTCCTTCTGCTGATCCTGCCAGGCCCCGCCATAGTTACCGGCCAGATGCTTGTACTTGTTCAGGCCTGGATAACCATGTGCTGGCAGCATTTCTCCATGGGTATACACATTGATACCCTTCCCCTCTGTCTGCTTGAGCAATTCTTCCAGATCTAAAAGGTCATGACCGCTGACCAAGATCGCCGGGCCCTTGCGCTGGCCTATAGAAACCTCGGTGGGCACAGGATGGCCAAAACGGCCAGTGTGACTATTGCTGAGTAATTCCATGCATTTGATGTTGACTTCACCGCATTTCAGGTTCAGGGCCAACAAGTCATTGATAGTTTTTGTTCCATCTAATAGCGCGGCCAATGCTTCGACAGTATACGCACTTATCGTCTGGTCAATGGAGCCGAACTCGCTGGCGTGATGGGCATAAGCCGCCAGTCCTCGCAAGCCATAAGTCAGCAATTCCCTTAAGGACCTGATATCCGGATCCAGCGCAGGATCCGCCATGATGCCCAGGCTCTCCGCCTGCGTCAACATTTCCACTTCTGTTTCCGCCAGAATAAAGACAGGTGCTTTCCCTGTTTTTCCTTGCAATTCATCGATCAGCAATTGCGCTTCCTTGATGATCTTCACCAGGCGCTCGTCGTCAAAATTCACATTGGTCACCGTAGTGAACAGCCCTGCGGTAATAAAGGCGACGTACTTCTCCTGCTCGGAAATGTTATGGCCGTATATTAAAGAAGCGATTATTTTTAATTGATGCTGTAATAGGTCCTGCAGGCCGGAAGTATCACCGGATTTCCCGCATACTCCCTTTACCTTACATCCGCCCTTAACAGTTTGCTCGCATTGATCACAGAACATATTCTTCCTCCATTAATTTATTTTTCCTGCACTTTGTCATTCCTGCGTAGGCGGGAATGACATATTGAGACCTTGATCAGATAGACCCGTCCGGGTTGATTACCACCTTTCTTATAGCTATGTTTTTGCCCGAGGCTTTTACGGCTTCTTCCGCGATGCGATACAGGCCTGAACAACAGGGCACGCTCATGATCGCTACTGTTAGCGAGTAGATCGTATTCGTCTTGATCAGTTCTGCCAGTTTTTCTACATAGGGATCAGTATCATCAAGTTTGGGACAAGCAATGACCACTTTTTTACCTCTTAACAGTTCAGGATGAAAACTACCCAAAGCAAAAGCCGTACAATCTGCAGCGATCAGAAGGTCCGAGTTATTGAAGTAAGGCGCATAAGGTGAGATCAGGTGCAGTTGGATCGGCCACTGGGTCAGCTCGGAAGCAACTTCTTGCGCAGTCGCACCACCCTGAACCGGAGCTTTCTTTTCTATGGTCCTAGCCATAGAGCCTGGGCAGCCGCAGGCTATCGGCTTGGCGGCTGGTTCAGCACCGTGCACATGCTTTCCGGCGTCCTGGCCCCTGGTCGCCACCACATGTTTAAGCGTTGCCTGGGAGTCGTATTCGGCCGTCTCTCTTTGCACTATCTTTAAGGCCCCTGTTGGGCAGACATCCAGACAGGCCCCGAGCCCGTCGCAATAGATCTCCTTGAGCAGTACTGCCTTGTTCTCCCTATCCAGAGCCAAGGCCCCTTCCGCGCAAGCGGTCGTACATAAACCGCAACCGTTGCACAGGTCTCTGTTGATCTCGATTATTTCTCTCTTGGGCATATTATCCTCCTTTTTTTCTGATATTATGACATATTTTAGAGGACTGTTCTTTGACATATGTCAATTTTTTATGGTTTGGCAAAAGTAAAGACATCTTGATATCAGACAGGCCCCGTCATTGCGAGGAGTCCCGCATCGGGACGATGTGGCAATCTCGGCCAAGGTAAGCGCTCCGTTGATAGTTGGGGACAGAGGCAATACACAGGGGGCCTTGCTACCACGGGCCGGAAGATGTGTTTCCTCCGTCCCCAGAACAGGCGCAGGTAATGCCTTCCTAGAGATTGCTTCATCGGATGCCTCCTCGCAATGACGGGGGGGGCAGGGTTCATTGTGTTGGGGTTTTGTTGGGGGTTAACCGGCCTGGTGCATCTTAACGCTGTCATGGATCACGATCGTCTTGCCCTTTACCGTGATCAACCCTTCAGCTTGAAGATCATGCAGATTGCGCGACATCGTTTCACTGATCGTCCCAAGATATCTGGCCAGTTCAACTTTCTTGATGTCCAGCACGATCGTGTATTTACCCTGCCCTGCGCACTTGCTTAAGAGGTATTGGATCAGTCGTTGTCTCACTGTCTTCAGAAAAAGGCTTTCTATCCTCTGGTTAAGAACGATACACTTCTGAGCCAGTAATTGGATAAAGAAAGCGGAGATCTTTCTATTGTCCAAAGAATCCAGCACTGTTCTTTTGCTAAAATACAGGACCTTGCTGTTCTTAATTGCGGCGGCAAAGACCGGATAGACCTCCCCGCCAAAAACGACCGCCTCTCCCAGAATATCTCCGGGGCCAAAGCGTGCTACTTCTACTTCCTTGGCCTCTTCATCTAAATGATAGACCCTGATCTGCCCCCTGATGACATAATAGAAACCTAGCGCTTTATCGCCAGCGCTGAACAGGTATTCGTCCTTGGCAAAGGTTTTGATCTGGCCTAATTCTTCTATCTCGGAAATTAGCGGGGTCATGGGGATAATATAACAGGAACACAAGAATACAGGAATATCACCCCGTCATTGCGAGGAGGCAGCCGACGTGGCAATCTCTAGAAGGAATCCCTTGCCGAGATTGCCACGTCGCCCGATGCGGGACTCCTCGAAATAACGGGGCGTCATCTTGGCTTTGATAAGTGATCGACTGTCCGTCCCAGTATTTCCCTCGGTGCCTTGATGCCTCTGTGCCTTTGTGCCTATACTGGCCTATGCCTGCTGACCTGTCCAAAATACACGCTCAAGATAATTACGTTCTGCTGGAAACTTTGCGTCGTGATAAAGACAATAAAGGATCACTGCTGTTTAAAGATCCATATAAAATAGTTTCTGCGCCTAAGATAAAAGACGTCTTGCCTGCACTTAAAGAGCTCAACAAGTATGTGCGAAAAGGCTATTACGCCGCAGGTTATATTGCCTATGAAGCATCTTTTGCGCTTGATGGATACTGGAAGAACAAAACAAGTCGCACTGACAAGTCCCCCTTGCTCTGGTTCGGTATCTACAAAAAGCCGGTTAAGATCAAGCCCGTCAACCTTCGACCCCAGGACAGAAGCGCCGAATATCTTGTAGGCGATATGAATTTTAGGATCAGCCAGAAAGAATATGCCGGGAAGATCAAGCGGATAAAGAAATATATCGAAGCTGGTGATGTCTATCAGGTAAATTTCACCAGCGATTGCAGTTTCAAC
>JBAZXJ010000052.1:0-8732 GCA_041659865.1 Candidatus Margulisiibacteriota bacterium
GGGGCCTAAAAATATTCCAGGGATGCCAAAGAGCATTAACCCGCCGATAAAGCCGACCAGAACTATGGCTGGATTGATCTTGGAGGCATCTGCCAGGATCTTTGGCCGAACCACGTTATCTACCAGACTGACCAAAAGAAAACCGTAGGCTAAAAGAAAGATCGGCTGCCAAAGAGGTGTAAGGCCATTTAAGTATTGAACGAACAAGTAAACGCTCATCGTTACCCATACCACCACAGCACCCATAAAGGGGACAATTGCCAGGACTACGGTGAGCAAGGTGATTAGCACAAGATGCTTCATCCCCAGGATAAGCATAGCGATCGCCATTAAGGCCCCCTGAATGACCGCTATGATGAACTGGCTGGCGATCAAGCCACGACCGAGATGGTTAAAGCGTTTGAGAATATCGCCTATTATCTCCTGCTTGAGCGGGACCAGTCCGGAAAGCAGACAAAGCACATCTTCTGATTGCTTTAACAGGTAATACACAATGAACAAAGCGATAAATGAGCCCAGGAAGAAAGCCGGTAATTGGGTGAACAAGGACTGGAGGATGGCCAATAGTTCTTTGGAGACCAGGGAGAAGAAAGAAGCAGCGTTGAAGTTAAGCCCCAGTTCTGCCAAAAACTTCTGGTCGATGCGTGAAGCAGCATGAGTAACAAAATCCGTTAGGGCTGGCACAAGCTGATTGATAAAACTGCTAAGTTCCTGAAAATTGAACATCAAGAGCATTAACAAAAGCCACAATGGCGCTAAAAATACGCAAATAATGATCACGATGATCAGCAGGGCTGAAGAAGTTTTTCCGCGGTTGGGATTCTTCCCTCCGATCCGGGAAAGCAAGAATTGATAAACGGGGTGAAAAAGATAGGCCAGGATCAAACCCGATAATATTGGAGTAAGCAATGGTCTGATGATCAGAAAGGCCAAGCCCAATACGGCTAAAGCCAGACCTATGGTTAAAGGACTTTTGCTTAGAACATTATTTTCACCATTCATAATTACACCACCGTATTAAAACTTGTCTTGGTTTTCTTGTTCGTATAAGTTGATTTATAGAAGTCCTGAAGAGCTTTAAGCTCATCATCAATGTTAGGGTAGCGGCGGATCCCGTAGCATCTGGCCAGAAATATTATCTCTTTGATGATAGCTTTGGCCTTTTTAGCGTTTATATCCTGTTTTTGCATTGCGCTGCGCAGTTCGTTGATCAGGAAGATAACGCTTTCGGTATGAAAGCTGACCCGTTGTTGTTCTGCTATACGCATACGTTCAGCAACGGTCTCGATCTTCTCGTTCCAGTCCTTGGCAATAATATCTTCCACCTGAAAATTAAATAGTAATGGATTCTCAACGACCATATATATTTCCTCCATTTAGGTCCAAGGCCACATAGACCGGCAGATCGGCGATCTCGAACTTATAGACCGCTTCCGGACCAAGCTCCGGATAAGCGATCAGCTTCATCGAACTGATCGCATTAGCTAAAAGAGCCCCGGCCCCGCCTATGCCGGCAAAATATATCACACCATGTTCCAGCAAGGCCTTGTTCACGACATCGCTTCTGGCTCCTTTCCCTATGAAAGCAGATACTCCGTTTTTAAGCAATGGCAGAGTATAGGCGTCCATACGGGAACTGGTCGTTGGGCCTGCCGAACCTGGTAAGCCATCGGCCTGGGCGGGAGTAGGGCCGGTATAAAATATTGTGGAGCCTTGGAGCTCAAACGGAAGAGGAGCGCCGTTGGCCAGAGCTTCAACGATCTTCTTATGCGCTGCATCTCTGGCCGTATAAACAGTCCCCGAAAGCAGGACTTTCTCACCAGCCTTGAGCAGTTTTTTATCTTCATGGTTCAAGGGTAATCTTAGACTGATGGTCTCCACTTTAGAAAAATCCTCTTCCTGGGACTGGTGCTTCCTGGATCGGGCCTCCCGGAATTGGACCGTTAGAGTTGTTATTATATCCTTTGGGCAGGGAATTGATCGGAGCAGGTTCATCTGTACGGATCGGAATATTCTGCTCTTGCCGAAGCTGGTCCCGCTTGAGCTGCCAGTCGCGGCCCGCTCTGGCATCAAGCCGGCGGACCGCCTCAAGTATATCGCTGACCTTATCCTTGAAATCGCTTATGATCAGACGTTTGCGCAAGTTATCTATTTCAATTCGTCCGTCAGTGGAAAGCATATCCTTGACCATATCCCTTGCTGTTTGCGGGTCAAGATAATCCAAATAAATGCTTTCTGTAATTAAGTTATCATTAATGCCTAGCCACAGGTTAGTCAGCAGGTCCCAGGGCTGGTTTTTCGGCTTGTCGGTCACAATTATTTGTTGAGTGCGTCTCAAGCCCTGGGAGATCGAGGTCCAGGCTCTGACCGGCAGGACAGCTGATACCATGAACAGGACATCATATTTTCCATCCTGGAGCGACAGATCATTGCTGATAATAGCCTTTAGATTTACGGCATCGCTGATGATATAACCTAAAGAGGCATAAACATCCCGGCTGTTATAACCAAGGTCCGCGTTCAAGCCCTTGTCCCAGATCTTGCGTACCGAAAAAGACATCTTGCGCCAGGTGTCCCTGGCATCAAGGCGATCGGAAAAAATATCGACAGGAGCACCGACTGTAAAGGATAAGTCTTCTATAGGAGCGAAAGCCGCGGTCAACCGGATCCGTTCAGGGATCGAGTAGAGCAGATTCTTGTTGCTGTCGTAGATATCGGTACTGCGCAAGTCGTTCACGACTACACCCAGGTAAAGGATCTTGGCAAAAGGATGATAGAGAAAACCGGCATCGAACCCAACACCGCTTTCTTCCCGGCCGGAATCAAGTTCTCGATAGCTGTAATATTTGGCATCTATGCCAAAAGTAGCCTGTTCCAGTTGCTTAGCCCAGGTAAACGTATATTTCTGCCCCCCCTTGGTCAAAGAAAAATGGCCGTCCGTTACCGTCGTAGCCGGAAGCCAGATCAGGTTACTGCCAAAGTCAGAACCAAAGGCTTCCATCGAAAGGGCAAAGTTACCCAAAAAGAAGTCAGGGGTTTTACCGGTCAAAGTCCCGCTAAAAGAGTTCTGCCGTCCGCGGTAGCGCATTTCCAAGCCGCCAATATTGTTCCAATGGGCCATTTCAGCCGGATTGGAGAAAACTGTCGAGGACTGGACGGGATCAGTATAAAGAGGAGAGATATACAGAGCATCGTTGATATATTCCGCGCTGGCAAAAACCGTGACTAACATTAATATAACAATTCCCAGCAATATCTTTCTCATATACTATCAACCCTTTCTAAATTATTGCGCTAGCATGCCTGTTCACATGACAGCCGATGTTCACCGCGACCGGCAGGCTGGCGATATGGCAGGGGAAAGTCTCGATCTGGACAGCGAGCGCAGTTGGACTCCCGCCAAAGCCGGCCGGGCCGATATTTAAGCCGTTTATTTTAGCTAAAAGCACTTCTTCCAGCTCAGCAGTTTCTTTATCCTGATGCGCTTGGCCAAGCTTTCTAAGCAATGCCTTCTTAGCCAATAAGCCAACATGATCAAAGGTCCCGCCAATGCCAACACCTATAACATAGGGAGGGCAAGCATCAGCACCAGCTTTCTTAACCGTATCCAGCACAAAGCTCACTACACCATCTTTTCCGTCAGCAGGGGTCAGCATTTTCAAAGCGCTCTTGTTCTCGCTACCTCCGCCTTTGGGTACAACTGTTATCTTCACCTTATCTCCGGGCACGATATCCGTGTAAAAGATCGCCGGGGTGTTATTGCCTGTGTTCTTCCTTTGCAGAGGATCGTTAAGCACGGACTTGCGCAGGTAGCAGTCCTCGTAGGCCTTGGCCACGCCTTCATTGACCGCCTGCTTGAGGTCGCCGCCCTCAAGGTTAACTTCCTGGCCAAGCTCAATAAAGACCAGCACAAAGCCGGTATCCTGGCAGATGGCGACCTTGTTCTTGCTAGCAAGCTCGGCATTGCGCGCCAGATCAGCAATCACTTCGTTACCTGCATTCTCCTTAAATTTACAGAGGATATCCTCGTCCAGCTCAAAGTTGGCCTTGGCGCAGAGGTTGTAGACTTGTTTATTTATTTCATCAGTACTAATTTTTCGCATGTTCTAACCTTAGTATTTTCGTGCAGGATTATAATTTACCATCTTTTTGATGTTTTATCTATTGTTTTTGGACATTTTGTTAATCTCGCTTTTACAATTGTCCGGATATTATTTCGGTTTATGAATATTTCCGTGAAATATAATGCATTTTAAATCGATAAAGTTAGTATCTAGTCTATTGAGATGGGCTGGCGAACGGTAGCAGAAAGCAAAACAAATGCATTATAAATTAATAAAATACCTTGAAAACCCTCAAAATGCAGAAAGTATCCTTAGAAACTATTTTGCCAAACAGATGGCTCTTGCATCCCTTAGGGGAGATTATCCAGGAGCATTAGATTATCCAACCAATGAAATTAAATACGATAATGTTTACGGAATTACTAACAATTATCAAATTATAGAACAGACACCTTATCAGGATAAACACCTGACGGATAACAGAGGAGCCATAATTAGCGTTGGACCGGAATTAGGCTTTTATTATGGAAATATATTTAATGCCTCAGTATTAGTGAATATTGACATTAACAAGCAGCTATCAACACTTCTCCACCCTTTCCTGATATATATTTCCTTATGCGAACGCAGCAAAGCTGATCATTATGATGAAATAGTTAATTATTTTGAATATATTTCCTTGATAAAAAGGATCGATTCACATATTCCAAGTAAAGAAGAAGTACACCTTAGAAATGATAATTTATTGCAAGATCTAACTTATGAAGAATATCAAAAAAGAAGAGAATGGGTTAGGCATCAGTCCCAACAAGCTATAAAGGACCCTAAATATCAGTTTATTCATAGGTTCTTTGCATTATGCGAGCATATAACCCATTTTCAATACCGAAATAATCCTGATATTTTTAAAGACTATTTCATGCTGGATTATGCTCTAACTTCCTATTTGAAATGGCCAACCTTTCAAGAAGGAGTCTTTAGCTATATCAATAAACTAGCAAAAGAAGGGAAGATCGCCTCTTTGCATGGGAATATTTTAAGTAGAGATACAATACATGTGGTTAATGAAATTATTGGGAATGAACCAGTAAAAGTTATTTATATTTCAAATATTATTCATTATTTAGATGAAAACGAGATATCAACACTTTTTAAAACATTGAAAGATTTAGATCCAAGTGAAGAAGCAACGATAATTTTATCTTTAATTGAATTCAATTTATCAATAACAAGTAAGGATTTAACAATAAGTTTTTTGGAGAATTTACGATCTAAACGAGAAATAATTCAGACGCAAATAGAAATGATAGAGCAAAAACACCTACAATAATCCATCCTTAGTCACTTCGACACGCTCCAGAATCGACTATTGGTAGCTGAAAGTGGTTAAAATGACCACTACCCCAAAACCCTCTTATACAAATGATCAATATTCAGCAAATAATTCTTCACATCGAAGATCTCTTCCAGCTGTTTCCCGCTTAGCTTGTCCGTGACCCGTTTGTCTTTGGTGAGTAGATCTTTGAAGTTTACTTCCTTCTGTCTGGATTCCATAGCATTCTCCTGGACGATCTTGTAAGCATCCTCACGTGAATAACCAGCATCCACTAACCTGAGCAGAACCCGTCCGGAGTAGATCAGCCCGCCGGTCTTTTCCAGGTTCCTCATCATATTCTTCTCGTTCACTACAAGGCCATCAACGACCTTCTTGAACAGGCCCAGCATATAATCCAGCAGGATACAGGCATCGGAAAAGATGATCCGCTCAGCGCCGGAATGGCTGATATCGCGTTCGTGCCACAAAGCCACGTTTTCCAAAGCGGTCAGGGCGTAGCCGCGCATGACCCGTGCCAGACCGGTGATCCGTTCACAGGTAATAGGGTTCTTCTTATGAGGCATGGCCGAGGAGCCTTTCTGTCCCTTGCCGAAGAATTCTTCCACCTCATTTAGGTCGGTGCGCTGAAGATTGCGGATCTCCGTGGAGAATTTCTCTAAGGAGGCAGCGATGATCGCCAGCGTGGTCATAAATTCAGCATGGCGGTCCCTTTGCAGGATCTGGGTAGAAATAGGGGCTGGCTCCAGACCAAGGCTGGCACAGACCAAAGCTTCGATCTGAGGGTCAATATTGGCAAATACGCCGACCGCACCCGATACCTTGCCGACACTGATGATCCTTTTAGCCTTTTCCAGACGTTCCTTGTCGTGCAACAGTTCCAGGTACCAGAGCAGCAACTTTGCCCCAAAAGTCATCGGCTCGGCGTGGATCCCGTGGGTCCGGCCGATCATGGCGGTATCCTTATGTTCAATAGCGCGTTTTCTGACCGATTCTATGACTTGGTCCAAGTCCTTGAGCAAAAGGGTGGCAGAATCTTTAAGCAGCAAGCAAAGTGCGGTGTCGACCACGTCGCTGGAGGTCAGGCCGAAATGGACGAAACGGGATTCGGGGCCGATATTTTCCGCCAAGTTGTTCGTGAAAGCAATAATATCGTGATTAGTGGTCTTTTCGATCTCCGAGATACGAGCGATATCGAACTTGGCCTTTTGCTTGATAACGGGGACGGAATCGGCCGGGATCAAACCCAGCTTGGCATTGGCTTCGCAGGCGGCTATTTCCACGTCCAGCCACTTCTGGAACTTGTTCTGATCGGACCAGATCTGGCCCATTTCGGGATTGGTGTAACGAGATATCATTGGAACTCCTTATGGTTAGCTTGTTCTGACCTGTTAAATTTAGCATTTCCAACGAAATTAGGAAAGGTTTGCCTGCTATGTTTTTATGAACAAATATGAGAAAATAGGATCAGCTTAATTTAAAGGAGAAAAATATGCCTTCATTCATTAACCGCACCATGGACCTGGCCCGTGAGATCGATTACGCCGAAGGTTCGATCATCAGCAAGATCATCTATAAGACCGATCACACTATTCTGACGCTCTTCTCCCTGGCTGAAGGGCAGAGCATTGCCGAACACGTGACCCCGTTCGAGGCCATGGTCCAGATGCTCGATGGGGAGGCCGAGATCGTGATCGGCGGTGAGCAGCGTACCTTCAAGACAGGGGACAGTATTATCATGCCAGCTAACTTGCCACATGCGCTTTATGCCAGGAAAGCGTTTAAGATGCTGCTGGTGATGATGAAACCCTAACGATCACGAATTGACCGTAGGGGCAAAATGGATCTGCCCTTTGAACACAGAAAAGAAAACCCTCCGGACTAGCCGGAGGGTTCGTACTTTCAAAGGTCAGAAAAAACTATTGGACGGAGTCCTTTAATTTCTTACCTGCTGAGAAAGAAGGAACAAATTTGGCGGCGATCTTGATCATCGCACCTGTTTTCGGGTTCCTACCTGTTCTGGCAGCTCTCTTTTTCCTCTTCCAGGTACCAAAGCCAACTAACTGGACATCCTGGCCTTTCTTTAAAGACTTTTCAATGGTCTTGATCAAAGAGTCAGTGATGTTCATTACTGCAGCCTTAGACATACCTGTGCTGTTCGCTACTTCGGAAATCAGATCTTGCTTGTTCATGTTATTTTCACCTCCTTGTTGGTTTACTTATGCTTGAGCCAATCGTAGCATTACAGTTTTTTTAAAGTCAAGAGGTATTTTATTAGATATTTCAATGCTTCCAGCCCGTTTTGCGGCGTATTATCTAGCAAGATATAGGTGCGATGTCAGGAGTTATTTTCTTTGTGTCAGTCTTTGAAGCACATAAACAACAGGAAAGCAGCAAGTCCTCCCAGTCATTGCGAGGAGACAGCCGACGTGGCAATCTCGATAAACAAGTGATACCTTAAACGAGATTGCTTTGTCGTCCCGATGCGGGACTCCTCGCAATGACGGGTGTTATCCAAATAAAAACGAGTACTCCCTCCTTGCGTCCGCATGGCTCTTCTTAGTATGATGTCCTCACTATGAAAAACTACGACGTAATAATTATTGGCGGCGGGCCAGCAGGTTTAACGGCAGGGATCTATTGCGCCCGTGCCAGGTTGAAAACCTTGATCGTTGAACAAGCTATCATCGGCGGACAGATCGCGCTAACTAGTGAAGTAGAGAACTATCCAGGCTTCCCTGAAGTGATCTCCGGTATGAACCTGGGACGTCAGATCGAAACCCAGGCGAAAAAGTTCGGAGTAGAAATACAGCAGGCGATCGTGTCCAAAATTGATCTACTGAATAAGACGATCGATACTGGCAGTGAAACGATACAGGCGAAAGCTATCATCCTGGCGATGGGTTCAGAAGCAAAGAAGCTTGGCTTGCCTGGCGAGGATGAATTCCGGGGCAGGGGAGTCTCTTATTGTGCGACCTGCGACGGAAATTTCTTTAGGGACAAAGTCGTTGCTGTAGTTGGCGGTGGTAATTCCGCTGTTGAGGAAGCCCTGTATTTAAGCAAGATCGCCAGCAAGGTCTTGTTGATCCACAGGCGCAAGGAATTTCGGGCGGTTAAGATCTTGCAGGAAAAGGCCCAGGCCAATTCGAAAATTAAAATTTGCACGCCTTATGTTCCTGTAGAGATCAAAGGCGCTAAGCTGGTCGAAGGTATTGTCCTAAAGAACGTGGAAACTAACGCACTGGAAACAAAAGAACTATCGGCTGTATTTTTCTATGCCGGGCAAAACCCTAATACCAGCCTGATCAAAGGCCAGTGCCTACTGGATAGCCAGG
>JBAZXJ010000053.1:0-8588 GCA_041659865.1 Candidatus Margulisiibacteriota bacterium
GCCTGACGGGAAATACTTCTGCCGGGTAAGAGGCGAGAATACCTTGGCCGGAAATAAACGGAGCGCCTGGTCCAATGTTGTTTCAACGATAATCGATACCCAGTCGCCTAAATTCACCAGCATCAAGCTTTGGCAGGTAGAAGCGCCTGGTCTGTATGTCCCTGAGGATTTTGCCCAGACCCGTAAAGCGTTTTACAGTGATGCCAGTATCGGTCAGAAGATCGTAGTTCAGCCGCTGATCAAAGAGAACAACCTGGCCAGAATTGAAGCCAGGGCCGCTTTTGGTTCTAAAGCTGTTCTGGCGAATGAAGGCGGAAGCTGGCTGGCAGAGTATTTGGTGACCAAAGTTATCGAAGCCAGGAATACCCTGGACGAAAAAATAGTGGTCAGAGCAATAGACAAAGCAGGGAATACCACCGATACCGAAATATTCTTTGTCAAAGACTTTGTTGGACCCAAGATCGCCGGTTCCTGGCAGACACGGGAGAGCGGGTTGGTCATAAATAAGGAGGCGCTGTTCTTTAGTGAGCATACCGGTATGCTGACCGCTGTTCTCTCTGGTCAGATAACCGAACAAGGAAAAGGTCCTGGTCTGGAAAGGTCTTGGTATTCCTATTTAGGACAGGATAAGAAGCTTGAGCTGAACAGCGATGGCAGCTGGAAGATAATGGAGCCCTTGCTTGATCTGCCTAAGCCGGGCGCGATCATGGTTAAAGCCCGTGACAAGTCGGGTAATGTCAGTAGCAAGGTTTTTTCCTATCAGCCTGACAGATCAGCTCCTGTCGTTAATATTGAGCAAGTTAATTCAAATTCCGGAATGATATCTTACTTGAAGGAAGACAATATCATCTTTACCGGTTACAAAGCGGGGAAGTCTGTTCCGATCCAGGTCGTCGGCACTGCAGCTGACCAGGAAACAGGGGTCGTCCAGATCTCTGCTGCAGGCTTCCAGGGTAAGAAGGCTGCCATCAAACGTAACAACGGGCAATGGCAGATCAGTTATACTTTTAACTCTGAACAGGTCAGGGAGGATTCCGTCATCAAATTAACATTTGCTGACAGCTTGAACAATACAAGGAATATCGACCTTAAGGTCATGCTGGACAAGGAATCGCCCGCTCCTCCAGCTGGGGTAAAAGCTTTTCCTCAGCTGGAGAATGGAGAAGTAAGGACAGTTAAGCTGACCTGGAGCCCTGCGGAAGATTATCAGGCAGGCGTCAGTCATTATCGCGTCGGTATTTTTGCTGATTGGCAAAAGGATGCGGTCTGTCCGACTGAAGCGACAACGGTAAAGGTCAATCCTGGTTTGAACATCTTGTATGTCTATGCCGTAGATAAGGCCGGTAATGTTTCCGTGGCTGGGACTGACTCCTTAGTGGTCTATACCAAGAGCCCTAACCTGTTGTTCCCGGAGAATAACAGCGTGATCAATACGGTACAGCCTGGTCTGCGCTGGGCCAGGTCCAACCAGACCGGTCAGTATGTGATCGAAGTGGCTGAGGATAAGAATTTTAAACAGGGGTTGCGCCGCTATAAGACCAAAGAGGATAAAACCGAGTTGCTCTGCCCGGACAAGCTGGACAACAACAAGACCTATTATTGGCGGGTCATGGTCTATGACAATAACGGCAAGTCCGTGATCAAGCCGACGGAAGCTGTTCCTGCCCGGTTCTCCATTGATACAACAGCGCCTACAGATATCGGCTTGGCTCTGGAGAACAACAACCTTTTTACCAACAGGCATAATATCGTGGTCAGCCTGACCGGTCGTGATGCCGCCAGGTTCATCTTAAGCGAGAACCCTGAGTTCGGTGATGGCCAATGGCAAGAACTAAAACCAACAGTAAATTATCTGCTCTCCCCGGGAGATGGCTTGAAAACCGTTTGGGCCAGATTCAAGGATAACTATGATAACAAGAGTTCGATAGTCAAGGGTACTATTACTATTGATACTGAACAGCCTGAAATATCAGCAAAGATAACCTTGCAACAGGCAAGCCGCAGCTTTAAATCCGAAGCCAAGATTCAGTTGAGCTTCAGCAAGCCGGTAACTGCCAACCTGCAAACGGTCCTGCTCCAATTACCCTGGAAATTCAGCATCCCTGTGGAGAAAACCTTCCAGGACAGTAAGACCTGGTCAGGCCATGCCCTACTACCAGAAGGCGATGGTTATTCCGGAGAAGCATTGCTGACCATCAAAGGCGGTATCAAGGACGCAGCTGGCAACAGGATACCAATGCCGACCGTCTATTCCATGACCATCGATAATATGGCTCCGGTGATCGAAAACATCTATTTCGACCAGACGGCTAAAATGAAGTACGGGGATAAGGTCAGTTTCTTTTTGCAGGGTGAAAGTGATTGTGAAGCCAAGGTCAAGGTCGGCGACCTGGCCGAAATTCCTTTGCCCCAGATCTCTCCCGGTAATTATTCCGGCGAATGGACCATAAATACCGCGGATAACATCAAGGATATCAAGGTCAAAGGCAGTTTGAAAGATGATTTCGGCAACGTCGGGGAAAAGATCGCTTCCGTATCACTGTCACTCAATCCTATTCTGCCTGAGTTGATCGAGGACTTTGAACAAGATAACTTCGAACCCTCATTTAAGAACCAGGTCAACCTGCAGCTGATCGATGATGCCAGCCGGCAAGGCCAGGGACAAAAAGTTCTCCAGGTCGATTACGCAGTTACCGGTCAGCAGCCTTGGGCTGCCTTTGGACTAAAGGGCTTATCCGCAAAGAATTATAGCGGCCAGAAACCGGCTTTGCAGTTCTGGATGAAAGGATCAGGAAGTTCCACGGTCAGGGGCTTGGTTAAGCTAAGGCCGACAGGACAAGCTCTTGATCCCAAGTGGATCGGCGATAAACGAGGTTATCAATTCCGTCTGACCGATGACCAATGGCATTTGGTCAGATTGCCTTTGACCGAAGCAGGAGCCAGAAAGCTTGGCGATCTGGGCTTTATAGATATCATCTTTTTCACCAATAACGGGACGGATACCGGTACGATATATCTTGATGATATTGCCATAGTGTACTCAATGCTATAGTGTAGTCCAGAGCAACAATGCCTGAGAAACTATCGAATAATTTTAATCTTGGCCACCGGATCAGCAAGGATGATCTAGGTTCCATATATCTTGGCGAACAGCTTATCCCTCAGCGGAAAGTGCTGGTCAAGGTCTATGTCCTGGCCGAGATCAATGAACAGTTCCCTGAATACTTCAAAACAGCCAGCCAGGACCATCCGCGGATAAGTTTGTATAAAGATGACAAGGCTTTGTATGCGGTAATCGAAAAGAAGGACGATCTGCCCGATCTTTATAGCCTGGAAATATCCGCTCTGGAAAAATGGCTGCAAGACCAGGAAAAGAAGTTGATGGATATTGAGGATCTCTTGAAGAATGTAAAAAAAATGGTCCCTCAACGGCGCCGCAGTGATCTCTGGAAGCATATCCTGATCGGCTTGACCATTGTTTCCGTGCTCGGCCTAAGTTTGGCCGGTTTACAGAACACCTTCTTCCGTTATATGCGGGAATTGGCGGAGATCAAGGTTCCGGATGTTACCAACAAGACCGTCCTGGACGCGCAAAAAACCTTGGAAGATCTTGGCCTGGAAGGGGTTATCGTGGCCTCCGTCCCCAGTCAGACCATACCCAAGGACCTGATCGTCTCCCATTTTCCTGAAGCTGGCGCGGTCGTGAAAACAGGACGTAAGGTCAAGCTCAAGGTCAGTTCTGGCAAGGAAGAGCTCAATATCCCTGATCTGGCAGGCCGCGATCCGGAACAAGTTGGCGTCATCCTGAAAAAACTCAACCTGAACCTGGTCGTTGATGAGGCTAACGCTGAGTTTAGCCGGACCATACCTAAAGGCAGGATCATAACGCAGAATATCACTCCCTTTACCAGCGTGATGGAAGGAACTACGATAAAAGTTGATCTTAGCAAAGGATTTCCGGTTAAACTTTCTGCAGTTTGGGAAGATGAGCGCAAAGAAAATGTACTGGTCAAGATCAATTGTTTTCTTCCTCATGATTGGCCGGAGAGCCCTCTGAAGATAATTTCCAATACTCCGCCGGAGAGCCGAAGAACGATCCTGGAAGATACTATTTTACCTGGCGGCGCTTTTAACAAGAATTTTACAGAAGTGCCCAGTGCGGTCATCGAAGTATATTATGGCGAGGACCTGGCTTTTAAGCAGTCGCTAAAAGAAGTCATGCTGTCTAAAGAAAAAAGAACTGACGAGGGAACTCAATAATGTCCAGACCGATCAAGATAGCTCCTTCCATACTTTCCGCTGATTTTGCTCATTTGCTTGACGATGTCCTGGCGGTAGAAAAAGCAGGGGCTGATGAACTGCATATCGATGTTATGGACGGGCATTTCGTGAAGAATATTACTATCGGTCCTTTGGTGGTCAAGTCCTTAAAGGGCAAGACCAGCCTGCCGCTCGATGTTCATTTGATGATCACGGACCCTGATTTTTATGCGCCAAAATTCGCTGAAGCAGGTGCCGATCATATAGGTATCCATGTGGAAACCTGTCAGGACATAAACGCGTCCATTGATCGATTAAAAAAACTACAGGTTAGACCTTACGTAGTGCTAAATCCTGACACCCCATTATCTACGATAAAAGATATTCTTAATGATATCGATCTGGTCTTGATCATGACCGTTTTTCCCGGTTTTGCCGGACAGGCTTTTATCAAGGAAACCCTGCCGACCATCAGGGAGCTGCGCTCCCTTGCCCCCAGTATCGATATTAAGGTGGATGGTGGCATAAATCAGGAGACCGCAGTGTTGGCCAGAGAAGCTGGGGCTAATATCCTGGTCGCCGGCAGTGCGATCTTTGGCAGTGCGGACCTTGCCAAGACCATCAAGGAGCTAAGAGGCTAATGGCCAGCGAACAAGACCTAAAATACATGCAGGAAGCCTTGACCATAGCCGAGAGCATGCGTGGGCGGACAAATCCTGACCCCATGGTCGGTGCGGTGATCGTCAAGGACGGCGAAGTCGTTAGCCGTGGTTATCATGCCGAGCTGGCTACCCCCCATGCCGAAGTCTATGCCATAGAGAAGGCCCACGGGAATACCCAGGGCGCAACTATCTACGTTAGCCTCGAGCCTTGCTGTCATTGGGGAAATAACCCGCCCTGTACCGATTCTATAATCCGGGCCGGCATCAAGCGGGTCGTGATCGCGATGAAAGATCCCAATCCTCTGGTCAAAGCCTGTGACAGTTTAAAGATACTGAAAGCGGCAGGGATAGAAGTAGAGACCGGAGTTCTTGAGAAAGAAGCACTAAAATTAAATGAAGTCTTTGTGAAATATATCACCAAGAACAAGCCTTTTGTGATGTTGAAGATGGCGGTTTCCCTGGATGGCCGGATAGCGACCCGAACGGGGGATAGCCATTGGATAACTTCTCTTGATTCCCGCCAGTATGTTCATCGTTTGCGCAGTGAAGTCGATGCGGTAATGGTCGGGGTGAATACCGTGTTAAGCGATGATCCGTTCCTGACCGTCAGGGACCAGGGGGCGATCAAGCGGCCGGTCAAGGACAATCCGCACCGGGTGATCCTGGATACAATGGCCAGAACGCCCCTGGAGGCGAACGTTATTAAAGAGATCTCCGCAGAGTCCAGGACGATCATTGCAGTTTCCTCGCGGGCAAATGCTGACAAGATCAAACAGTTAAAAGAGAAGGGCGCCGAGATCCTTTATGTGCCGGAAATATCCGAAGGTAAACTGAACCTGCGCATCTTGCTCAACGAACTTGGCGAAAAGAAGATCTGCTATTTAATGGTCGAGGGCGGGGCGACCGTTGCCGCCTCAATGCTGGAAGCCGACCTGGTCGACAAGGTCTTCTGGTTCATCTCGCCGAAGATCATCGGCGGGACAGAGGCTATCCCGGCAGTAAAAGGCCAGGGCGCAGCCGATGTCGCGACCGCCGTTAAACTACAGGAAGTTAAGGTTGAACAACTAGGCGAAGACGTTCTGATCCGCGGGTATATTCATTTGCCCTGGTGATAGGGGAATCAGTATTGGCGATCTTTGATTGCTGATCGTTTGCCGAATACCCCCCGTCATTGCGAGGAGTCATCGACGAAGCAATCTCGTTAAAGAGATTGCCACGTCGGATGCCTCCTCGCAATGACGGCGATTTATTCTTGCCTTTCTTTCCATCTTGTTCTACTGTATTCTGAATTCTGAATTCTGTTTGCCAAAAGGTAAATATTTATAAAGGAGATAATCATGTCCGGCACGAAGATCACGATAACAAATAATAAACTCAACATCCCCAACAACCCCATCATCCCATATATCGAAGGTGACGGTATCGGTGCGGATATAACGCTTGCGGCCAAGATCGTGCTAGATGAAGCCGTGAAAAAAGCCTATAAGGGCGAAAAAAAGATCGAATGGCTGGAAGTATTGGCCGGTGAAAAAGCCTATGCCCAGAGCGGAGAGTGGCTTCCTGAAGCTACCTTGAACGCGCTGAGGGAATATGTGGTCGGCCTAAAAGGACCGTTGACCACGCCGATCGGTGGGGGTATCCGCAGTTTAAATGTGACGATCAGACAAAAACTTGATCTTTATGCCTGTGTGCGTCCGGTCAGATACTTCAAGGGAGTTTCCAGTCCTTTAAAAGAACCGGAGAAGACCAATTTAATTATCTTTCGGGAAAATACCGAGGATGTTTATGCCGGGATAGAATGGGCTTCAGGAACAAGTGAAGTAAAGCAAGTCACGGATTTTCTAGTGAATACTATGGGAGCTAAGATCCCTAAGGATAGCGGTATAGGTATTAAACCTATCAGTCCGGCAGGCAGTAAGAACCTGGTGCGCAAGGCTATCCAGCATGCCATCGCCCAGAAAAAGCCCAGTGTGACCATCGTGCATAAAGGCAACATCATGAAATTTACCGAAGGTGCTTTCAAGGAATGGGGTTATGAACTGGCCAGAGAAGAATTCAGTAAAGAGACGATCACTGAAGATGAGGTCAACACCAAATATGACGGCAAAGTGCCGGCCGGCAAGATTTTGATCAATGACCGGATCGCTGACAGCATGTTCCAGCAGATACTTTTGCGTCCTGAGCAGTACAGTGTTCTGGCCACCCCGAATCTCAACGGTGATTATCTTTCCGATGCCAGCGCCGCCCAGGTCGGTGGTCTTGGCCTGGCTCCGGGGGCCAATATCGGTGATTATCTGGCCGTCTTCGAGGCGACCCATGGCTCAGCGCCGAAATATGCCAACAAGAACATGGCTAATCCCGGCTCCTTGATCCTTTCAGGGGTGATGATGCTGGAATATTTAGGCTGGCAGGAAGCCGCTGATTCTATAGTAAAAGCGCTGGAGAAGACTATAGGCCAGAAGACTGTAACCTATGACCTGGCCCGCCAGATGGACGGCGCGGTAAAGCTGGGGACGAAAGAGTTTGCCGTGGCGATAACAGAGAATATATAATAAGCAATTGACGTTATCTTCAGTCGGGAACAATATTGATAAAGGGGTGCTATGATGAGCTCTGAAATGGTAAAAGTTGATATTTGTTGTGGCCGGTTTAAGCCTGAAGGTTTTATCGGGGTAGATAGGATACAACTTGAGGGAGTTGATATCGTCCATAATTTGGACGAAAGCTTCCCCTTTGAAGATAATAGCGTTGATTATTTGCGTGCCCATGACGCAATAGAACATTTACCGGACAAGATCAAGACCATGAACGAGATCTGGCGAGTTTGTAAACACGGGGCAACAGTCGATATAAAGGTCCCTTCTACGGATGGGCGTGGCGCTTTTCAGGATCCTACTCATGTAAGTTACTGGAACATTCATTCTTTCTATTATTATACCTCTCAACATCCTGATCTTTATCAGTTTTGTACTTCTTATGGGTTTAAAGGGAATTTTTTATTGGAGACAATATTTGATACTGGAGGCGATGACCGGGTGATCCATACAAATGTGATGATGAAAGTGTTCAAAGATGTAGGTACGATTGGGCGATAATATATGTTTTCTTGGCGAATTTTGTTGTGAAGAATATAGAAAGGCTGGGGAACATGAAAGCTGGAAATATTAAGGTCAAGAAGTCAGCCCCGTATAGAATAATTGGCGCGCTCTATATTTTAAAACAAGAAGAGCTGAAGAAGGTTTTTGGACGCAAGGTGGCTTCTGAGGATTTTTTCCTTGCTTTCTTAAAATATGGTAATTATGAAGAATTTCACTATTGGCATCTGACAGCACAACATCAGGATTGTGTTGATTATATTGCCAGCCTGAATTTATCCGCTGAGCTTAGATCGAAGATCAAGTGTTTTGCCATTGAGCAGGTCACTGAAATTATGCCCAAGTATCAATATTACGCATTTTTGTCCGGAGATCCTAATTGTGAATGGTTAGCATATTTCAGGGCATTTTATGCTCAAAACAAATTTCCTATTGTTGGGATATTTCATACGATCAGTGATGCATCAAGTAAGTTACTGTTCCATAAGTTATCAAGGCAGTTACAGCCTTATGATTCTATGGTCTGTACCTCATCAGATCAGCGATCGGTCATTGCAAATATATTGTCCTA
>JBAZXJ010000054.1:0-8469 GCA_041659865.1 Candidatus Margulisiibacteriota bacterium
ACCGTAGGTGTTAAGCGGTTTTTCTTTATGGAATGTTTCTTTTTGGCGGCAAAAAGAAATATTCCCGGGGTGCAGGGGCAGAGCCCTTGCATATAAATAGCCGGCCGCAGGCCAGAGTAGCGCTGCTCGCTAGGAAGTGGGGACGGAGGGGGTTCGGCGGGAACTTCGATACGCCAACCTTCGCCAAAGGCTACGGCTGGCTACTCAACTCAGTGACCAGTGATATTACCTTCCGCGTCTATGTTCAAATTCATTGGCATCTTATACGTCTGATAATATTTTATCGTCAACGCCCTGATCAGTTTGATGCTCGCCCCGCTCGGATCGAACACCGGCTTTTTGCCGTTCGTATAGGACAACTTGATGGGAATGAGCTTGCCGGAAATGAAGGCCCCATCCTCCGCCAGGTTCAGCGACAAGATCACCGATAACCCCTGCACACCCTTGGCAGATAAGCCTCCGACACTTAAAAAATTGCCGAGCGAATAGGCGATAAGTTTTCCCTTGTACAGTTCTATTCCGCGCAGCACATGCGGGCCAAAGCCGATCACCGCGTCCGCTCCGCTGTCGATCATAGCCCGGGAAAAAGCCACGGTATTCCCACGTCTCTCTTTTAAAAAGTATTCTTCTTTATTGACCACCTGCATAGCCTTAGCACCTTCCGCGCCTGCGTGAAAGGTCACGATAACTACCGCAGCCTTCTTTTTCGCTTCTGCCACCAAAGCTTTCCCGGCAGCAATATTGTGCACATCGTTGAACGGCGCGCAGTAGTTAAAGCCGATGAACGCAGTGCGCCCGGCTTCATCATCAACATAGCTGATCTGGTTTTTAAGTCCGGTATCGACCAGGCCGGCGTTCTGGATACAATTCACCGTATCCGACAAGCCGGTACTTGCGCAGTCCAGGGTATGATTGTTGGCGATGTGCAGGACATCAAAACCAGCGCCTTTAAGATTGTCCGCTACTAACGCGGGTGCAAAGCGAAAGGCCTTTAGGTTCTTGTTATCTTTGGTATTCTTGCGGAATTTATTATGATCCGTAGCCGGCCCTTCCAGGTTCCCGACCAAGTGGTCGCTTTTCAGCAAGCTGGTCACATTGGCAAAGTATTGTGGCATGGTGCCAATTAATACTTTCCCGCTGGACCGTGGGAAAGTGATATCGCCAACAGCCTTGATCTTTACCGGCTTGTTGATCCTGGGCGCATGACTCCGCCAGAACGTTCGATCAGAAATATCATTGATGTTGCTCACGTTGCCTTATCGTTTATAAAACTTGGTTATTGCAATGTATTATCGCTGGCTGGCAGAGAGGGACAGTATTTCTTCTCCTTTGAATACGACTTCAATATAGGGGTGGCGGGGAGATGGCAGATTGGCCAGACCTGCAGTAAAAATATTACGGGTACTGGACGAGCTGCCCCGAGTGGTGGCTGGGATACGCTAAGGGAATTCCTAAAACCGCAGGTGTTAGGTGGTTTTTCTTTATGGAATGTTTCTTTTTACCATCAAAAAGAAATATTCCCGGGGTGCGGGGCAGAGCCCTGCATAAAAAAAGCCGGCCGCAGGCCAAAAGGGATTGCTCGATAGTCATTGAGCGGGATGTTTTCAGGCGGCCACTTCGACAAGCTCAGTGACTAGGTTTGTTCACTTGAATATATTGTTCAGAATGTTATGATTATATTAGTAATATTTAAGGAGCCTCGCCTGTCTGATAAAAAACCAGCCATAAAAGTTACGACCAACGGCCCCTACCTGGTCTCCGGCGGAGTTAAGCTGGCTGAACAGGAGGTAATTATGGACAGCAACGGCGATCCCAAGAGCTGGCAGGAAGGCAAGGTCTATGAGAGCAAGGACCAATACTCCCTTTGTCGCTGCGGCAAGTCGAAGAAGGTGCCTTACTGCGACGGCGCGCATGTGAAGGAAGGCTTCTTCGGCAGGGAAACCGCGAAGCGTACTCCTTTTATCAAAGCGGCCAAAACGCTGACCGGTCCAGAGCTGATCTTAAAAGACCAGGAAGATCTCTGCGTCGGCGCTGGCTTTTGCCATAGGCGTTCCGGGACTTGGAACCTGACTACCAAGTCCGACAACCCTGGCCTTAAAGCGATCGCCGTGCAACAGGCGGAAGACTGCCCTGCCGGCCGTCTGGTCGCAGTGGACAAGAGAACCGGTCAAGTCTATGAACGTGAATTTGAAGCTTCGATCGGACTTGTGGAAGAACCAATTTCTTGCAGCAGCGGACCGCTCTGGGTACGCGGGAATATTCCAGTGATCTCAGATGATGGAAAACAATACGAAGTACGGAATCGAGTCACGCTTTGCCGCTGCGGGGAGTCAAATAACAGACCGTTCTGTGATGGAACTCACCGTAATATTGGATTTTCTGCTAAATAGTATTAAGTTGAACGGCGAACTTTCTGGCATCGGCCTGAAAGCTGTCTTTATTCACTTCGTCTTGCTTGACCTCAAATACGCCTACTGGCACTTGGCCT
Organism: Candidatus Margulisiibacteriota bacterium; assembly: GCA_041659865.1. GTDB lineage: Bacteria > Margulisbacteria > JBAZXJ01 > JBAZXJ01 > JBAZXJ01 > JBAZXJ01. Next base: position 2,489 of record JBAZXJ010000054.1, read on the forward strand.
AGTACTTCGGTCAGATCATCAAATACTTTTTGGCCGGGGGTTCCGCCCATGGTCAGAAAAAAAGCCGCATCCTTGATACTGTCTTTATTCATCTGCAGATACGTCCGCACCGCCGGGCTTGCGCCCTTAAAGCCCCAGAGAGGGGAACCAAGCACGATCAGATCGTAATCGGCCGGGTTCTTGATAGTTTCCTTGATCCGGGTCGGGATCTTTTTCAGCGTATCGCGGCCGGCAAAGATAAAGCCGAAGAAACCGGACCGGTCCTTCAGATCGATGATCTCTTCAACATCGGCATTTAGTTCTTGAGCGATCACTTCAGCTACTTTTTTAGTAGTCCCTGTCTTGGAATAATAAACTACAAGTGTTTTCATCCGCATGCTCCTCTTCATTAACTGAAAACAAGTTTACAGTTGCTTACCCTTTTAGTCAAAAGATCTCTTGCCAGTTGTTCAACAGTGACTATAAACTACTCTCATGAGCAAACAACTTTGGAAACCCGGCAATATGCTGTATCCCGCGCCTGTAGTAATGGTATCTTGCGGAACTCAACCGAAAGATCACAACATCATCACCATCTCCTGGACCGGGACCATCTGCTCTGACCCGCCGATGCTCTCGATCTCGATCCGGCCGGAACGGCATTCCTACAAGATCATTAAAGAAAGTGGAGAATTCGTGGTCAATCTCGTCACGCGCAAACTGGCCGCGGCTGCCGACTGGTGTGGTGTTAAGTCCGGCGCGGAGCTGAATAAGTTCGAAGCTAAAAACTTAACGGCCATTACCGGTTCCGTGGTCAAGGCGCCGATCATCCTGGAAAGTCCGGTAAATATCGAATGTCAGACCACGCAGATAATACCGCTGGGGTCACATGATATGTTCCTGGCCAGGGTCGTAGGCGTTCAGATCGATGAACAATATCTTGAAGCCTCAGGACGTTTCCGTTTCGACAAGACCGACCCGGTCTGTTATTCCCACGGCTTTTATTATGCCTTAGGCGAGAATCTCTCCCATTTTGGCTTTTCGGTAAAAAAGAAGAAACGCTGATCCTTTACTGATCCACCTGCGCGAACAGCACCACGTAATTCTTGCCGTAAGCTTTGGCGCATTTGGGACAGGTCGTATAGGAGAAATACAGCTTTTTGATCTTTCGCCCTTTGCCTTCAACTTCCTTGATCATCTCCTGCGCCCATTTGCCGGCGTTTTGATAAGGTCCCTCGAAGACTTTGGTCAGAAAGGTCCCTGAAAGCTTGGCCATCTGCGCGCCAGGCACATCTTTGGCAACATCGATATAAATATCCGCGCCCCATAAGGAATTCTCATCGGTTAACATCAGCTGATATTTTGCTTTAGCATTGGCTTTCTCGATCAGCGCAAGGTTCTTCACTATCTTTTGGCCGGTATTGAGCGGGATATGCAGAAAACTGGTGAGATGGTCTTTGACGAATAGCTTGTCTTCCCAGACGAGCTCTTTATTCTCCCAGGGGGTTGGGTCAAAGGGTTCACAGCAACCGGTCGGTTCGATCTTTGGGTCGAGCATAAAATACCTCCTGTATATTTTCTAGATCTCCAGAAGCTTGTTCAATTCCCGCGGATCACGCTCCCTCTGCCAAAGCGGTGTTTTCTCCTTTGCGTACACCGGAAGTTGTTCTTCCAACGTCAGTTTTTGTTCCTTCTGCTGATAAATAATTCCCAGCGGGAACGGCCCCTCTTCAAAGGCCTTAGCCATGGCCCGCAGTTTGTCTGACGGGTCGTAAGCTCTATCCAGCACATAGGTATTTTCTTTGTACCACTTGAAGTTATTGATCTTGTTAAATGATACACAGGGATCAAAAATATCGATCAGAGCGTAGCCTTTATAATTCACGGCGGCTTTGATCAGTTCCTTGGTCTGGTCCATGTTCCCGGTAAATGCTCTAGCCACGAATGGCGCGCCCAGGCTAATGGCCACAGCTAGGGGATTAAAGGGTTCGTTGAGCACGCCGGCGGTCTGTAGCGGTGTGACCATGCCTTTGCGGCTGGTCGGCGAAGCCTGGCCCTGGGTCAGGCCGTAGACCATGTTGTTATGGACCAGATGCACGATATCGGGATTCCGGCGAACAGCGTGCAAAAAGTGATTTCCACCTTCTCCGTACATATCGCCGTCGCCGCCTTCGGCGATCACGGTCAGCCCTGGGTTGCACATCTTGATCGCCGTCGCCGCCGGTACGGCACGGCCATGCAGACCGTTGAAATAATTAATATTCAAATAATGCGGCAATTTCGCCGCCTGGCCGATCCCGGAAGAGATCACGGTCTGCCTGGGATCAAGCGCCAGTTCCTCAAGCGCTTCCTTAAGGATCTTTAAAAGCGCGTAGTTCCCGCAGCCGGGACACCAGGCGATATCATCGTTTAAACGTTCAAAAGCCGTGCTCACTTTATGGCTCCCATGATCTGCTCAACTAATTCTTCGACCGAGAACTGCATACCGTTATACTTTAATATTCTTTTGTGAAAATCGCTCATGGTTTCCATCTTCAATAAATTCCCGAATTGTCCCGTCGCGTTATTTTCTACCAATATTCTGGTCTTGGCTTTGGCCAGCAATTGTTGTGCTATCTTCGGGACCGGATACACTTGTTTAAAATAGGCAAAAGCGATATCGTCCCGACCGATAAGTTTCAGCGCTTCACAGATCGGGCCGTAAGTAGAGCCCCAGCCTACGACCAGGGTGGTGTAATTTGGACTGCCGATGATCTCCGGTTCCACGTCGATATATTCCGCCAGTTTTTTTAGGCGCTTGTCGACCATAGCCGTGCGCATCTCGGCGTCCTCCGTGATCCGTCCGCTTTCGTCATGTTCATCGCTATCCAGACAGACCAGCCCGTCACCGTTGCCTGGGATACCACGCGGTGATAAGCCCGATGGAGTGAGCTTGTAGCGCAGATAGTCCGGACCGGTCTTTATAAAGTGGTGTTCCACAGGTAATTTGGCCAGGTCCATTTTATCCGTGATCCCCACGCTATCCAGATAATACTGGTCGGTCAGCAGAAAGACCGGCACCTGAAAACGGTCGGCAACATCAAAAGCTTTGTGCGTGAGTAGTATACCGTCTTGCAGAGTACCCGGCGCATAGATCACTCGCGGGAAGTCGCCGTGGCCAGCGTACAAAGCCAGATTCAGGTCGCCCTGTTCCGTTCTAGTAGGCAGTCCCGTTGCCGGCCCCGGCCTTTGTGCCAGATGGATCACCGCCGGGGATTCGAGACAGCCGGCCAGACTTACGCCCTCGGTCATCAGGGCAAAACCACCACCGGAGGTCGTGACCATACCGCGGGCGCCCGTATACCAGGCGCCAAGGGACATATTGATCGCGGCGATCTCGTCCTCGGCCTGTTCGACCACGATACCGTATTCCCTGCCCTTTTGGGCCAGATAAGTCAGCACTCCGGTACTAGGCGACATTGGATAGGAAGCGATGAAGTTACAGCCGCCGGCAATGGCGCCGATGCCAATAGCGTCAGTACCGCTAAGCGCCGCTTGTTTTAACACTAAGGGATCTTTGGCGATCGATATTTTTATGGGCAAAGCTTCCGCCATGGTCATACCTTTTTGGAAGGCGCTCAGATTCTTGGCAATAACTTCTTCACCTTTAGCTTTGAACTGGGCGCTGATCAAAGCATTAGCCACATCCTGTTCCGCGGAGAACAGTTTGCACAACAGGCCGTTGATCAGATTATTCGCGTAGATAGTTCCGCCCAGCTCCTTGAGACCAGCTTCGATCTCAAGCGGGCAGATCATACAGCCTAACTCAGCATATTTGGCATCGATATGTGCTTTCTCGCCAAGGATAAATGTTCCGGGAGCAAGACGCTTGGCCACACGATCGATCGCGTCTGGCCCCAGCACGATAAGAATATCTATCTTGTCAGAGAAAGCGTAGACCTTTTGTGAGGATACTCGTATTTCAGTAGTATTATTACCACCGCGCACTCGGGACATGAACTCTTTGGCCAGAAAAGCGTTGTAACCGCTTTTCTGCAAGAGGGTCATACAGAGGGATTCTATGGTCTTAAGCCCCTGCCCGGCTTCGCCGGAGAGCACGATGGAGACGTTGTCGGTGAACATAGAGATATTATAGCATGAACCTGGTCACGGAGCGGAGCCTAAGTGACCCGTGGCACGCAAATATATATGAAAATAACCGTCCAAGGCATCGATATGTCATTAAGAACTCAATATTTCAATATTTTTCAGGAGTATCTTGTTGAAAAAAAAGATCATCGTCCTCAATTCATCCCTACCCGCAAAAGACCCCCTGCTGGCCAGGTTTATCAGGGAAGCTTCAGGCATTTCCAAAACATATTACCTTTCCATCGATCTGGGCCAGGTAATCAGCAACCTGGAGCATGCTCTTCCGTCTGAACACTTCCAGTCTTTACTAACTGATCAGTACCATGGCTTTACCCATGCCTTGACCACGGTCAGATATGCCTTGGAACTGTGTACTAATACAGTGCTGAAGAACAACGTGGCCCTGGGCGCCCTGCTCCATGATATCAATGGGGTCGAATGTTCCCTGTTTTCCCGTGACGAGCATCAATATACCGGGGCCGAACTGGTCGTAGAGAAATTCAATCAAATAATCAGGTTTCTTGATGTTACCAGAGAAATAAGTGTAGAGGCTGTTTTGACGGCAGTCTTCAGGCATCAGGACGATGTCGCCAAATTCCAGGGTATACCCATGGACGTCAGGGACAACATAGTTTCAGCTATCGTCCGCGACGCCGATACTATCGATGAAGGAATGAACATTCCCAGGATAGTCGCGATAACGGAAAGCTATGCGCTCAAGGATAACCTGGGACTGGAACGTCCCCTCTATAAAGTTGCCTACAATAAACATACCAGCGATATGGAACGCCTGGCCATCCTGCTAACAGAAGAAGCTTCGGTCCGTGACGCCAAAGAGAACGATCTGATGATGTTCTTGCTGCGTAATATCACCAAGAGCATCGACCCGGCCAATTTCGTGACCGCCCCGGCAAAAATGCTCATGGCGAACAACAGTATGTACGAAAAAAACCTGAAGGCTATCCTGGAGTCCTTGGATTCTTACAGGTTTAGCGGAGATTACGACCGGACCTTTGGCGGTAAAAAAGAGATCGGTCTGATGCTTGCGCGCGTTTCCGGGCTGTATAATAAATTCAAAACGCTTGGGCTCATGCCCAAAGCCAAGTCGATCGTGGAGCGTTTTACGAAAAATGGGCGGGAATCCTTTGATCTGAACAAAGACGCGCTGATCGGCAAGCTGGAGGCTTTGCTGAAGGCGGCGGAGCTTTAGCCTCGCAGTGGTATCTTTCCGGGCCCTTCGGCTCCGCTCAGGGACCGGTCGATGGTTTCTTCTTGGGGCTTGGATGATAAAGCACATTTTTCCCGCAGATCATTGAACCTTCCATATCCTGCAATTCCAGGGTCTCGCTAAATCTGCTGTTCCCTATCTTTGCTGAAAGATGCGAGATCAGAGCCGTTTCGCTTTGGTTAATGTTCTTTAATAACTGCTGAAGGACGAACTTGTGGATAGGATAAAGGGCGTCCTGGGATGTTTCATGATCGATAGTCCAGGCTAAGACCACACTGCGCAGGACGATGTCATATCCAATATCATATTTTCTCGAATAGGCGCCGATCAGCGGACCAACCTCCTCAGGCAAAGAAAAACCTATAATGAAATCCGGAGGATTGACTGCAACGATCTGCGTCATTAAGCTTTCAAAACTTTGTCCTATTTCATTAGGCTCATCCGCTACAGCGCTGACCGTGAAGGACTCGATCGTTCTCTCGGCCAGGATGATCTTCTTTTGCATGAAGTTCTCCAAGTATTTATGGGGTTAACAATATATTATCGTGATGAATGGCGTGGGATTGCAGGGAGATTATGGGGGGTATCCTTCCGGCCCTTCGGCTCCGCTCAGCCACCGATCATGGGCTACTTCGCGGCACAAGAA
>JBAZXJ010000055.1:0-1350 GCA_041659865.1 Candidatus Margulisiibacteriota bacterium
CCGGCAAGGTGTCCAGTATTGGCGGGGTAGGCTATATGCTACACAATGAGGACCATCAAATACTGGTCGTGGATAATGTTACTTTCCTGAAGGCCCTGGAAGCATCTCAGCAAGTGGTCCAGATGTGCTGGTTCGGTAAATAAACTGCCTCCGGTCGCTGAGCTTGTCAAAGCGGTCGAAGTACCCGCGTGAGCATGACCACCACCAAGACGTTTCGACAAGCTCAACGACCACACCCCGCGCTTCACTAACCTATCATACGCCCAGCATTCTCTGGATAGATATCCTTGCTTTAGCGGCAATGTTTTCTTCAACGAATATTTCGTTGTTCTCATTTTCTAGCACAGCTAATACTTTCTCCAGCGTATTTTTTTTCATGTTCGGGCAGACCGCTAGCTCTGTTGCGTGATAGAAGATCTTCTCCGGATCGCTCTTCTGCAAAGTGTAAAGGATCCCCTCTTCGGTCGCGATAATGAATTCCTTGTCGGCTGACCTGTGAACATAAGCCTGAATAGCGCCTGTAGAGCCAATGAAGTCAGCCAGGGCCAAAACAGCGCTGGTACACTCTGGGTGAGCTGTAGTTATGGCCTTGGGGTGGAGTTTCTTTAAGGACATTATATAGTCAGGCAGGATACGATGGTGGGTCGGACAGTATCCCTCCCAGAAAATGAATTTTTTCTCCGGAACTTGCCCCGCCACGTAAGCGCCCAGGCTTTTATCCGGCACGAAAATGATCTGCTGTTCTGCCAAAGAATTGACGATGCTCACTGCATTGCGCGAGGTACAGCAGATGTCGCTTTCAGCCTTGATATCCGCGTTAGTATTAACGTAGCAAACCACGGCTGCTCCAGGATGTTGTGCTTTCAGCTTACGCAGTGCTTCCACGGTGATCATTTTAGCCATCGGACACGTAGCGGCTAGATCAGGGATCAAGACTTTTTTTGTTGGAGAGAGAATTTTCGCGGTCTCGGCCATGAAATCGACGCCGCAAAAGACGATGATATCCGCTGTGGCCGAAGCAGCTTTTTGCGAGAGGTCCAGCGAGTCGCCGACAAAGTCCGCGATATCCTGGATCTCCGGGCGCTGATAAATATGCGCCAGGATCACAGCCCTTTTCTGTTGTTTAAGCTGGGTGATCTTTTCCTGGATGGTCATAATTTATTTTAGTGCTTGAAGTGCCTTCTGCCGGTAAGGGTCATGGCGATACCATGTTCGTTGCAGGCCTTGATCGAATCCTGGTCATGGATCGACCCGCCGGGCTGAATGATCTCTTTTATCCCGGCACTTGCCGCTACGTCCACAGCATCCCGAAAGGGGAAAAAGGCATCAGAGGCCAGGACCGCACCGCTT
>JBAZXJ010000055.1:1371-8425 GCA_041659865.1 Candidatus Margulisiibacteriota bacterium
GAATGCTCCTTGGCTTTGCTAATAGCACACTTCAAGGCGTCCACCCGGCTCATCTGGCCTGCGCCTACGCCGATCGTTGCCCCGTTCTTCACTATCACGATAGCGTTTGACTTAACATGACGGCAGACCTTCCAGGCGAACAGAAGGTCGTCAATATGACTTGGTGCTTTTTCCGTGACCGTTTTCAGATCGGTGAGCGTTGTGGTCATCTGGTCTCTCTCCTGCGCCAGAAACCCGCGGCCGGTAGTTTTGTACTCCCACTTTCTTTCTTCTTTGTCCAGGTTGATCAGGCGGATGTTCTTTTTTATGGCCAGCGTTTTATAGGCTTCGGTCGAAAATGCCGGGGCGACCAGGACTTCGATGAACAGCTTGTTCAATTCCACGGCCAGTTCTTCGTCGATCTCACGGTTCACGGCAATAATACTGCCGAAAGCAGAGACCGGATCACAAGCCAGCGCTTTTTTGTAAGCTTCGTTCAGGTCGTCGCCGATCGCTGTACCGCAGGGGTTTGTATGCTTGATAATGGTCACTGCCGGCTGTTCAAAGTCTTGAATGATGTTGATCGCGGCGTCGATATCCATAATGTTATTAAAGGACAGCTCTTTGCCGTGCAGCTGCTGATAAGGCTTGCCGATAAAGGTCGCCTTTTGGTGAGGGTTTTCGCCGTAGCGCAAGGGGTAAGGGTTCAAATAGGTAGCAATGGCCAGATCGTATTCCGCCGTTCTGATAAACGCTTTCTTGGCTAAATATTCTTTGGTGTCAGCGCTGATGCTTTTATGCTGGGCTAGTTCCTTGAGCACTAATTTATAATCGGCCGGGTCGGTGATCACGGCTACACTGTGATAGTTCTTGGCGCCAGAACGGATCATCGAGGGTCCGCCAATATCAATGTTCTCGATCGCTTCCTCCAGGGTGCATTCCGGTTTCGCGGTGGTCTTTTCGAAGGGATACAGGTTCACCACTACCATGTCGATCAGGCCGATACCATGCTTTTTCACAGTATTCATATGTTCTTCGTTCTCTCTAAGAGCCAACAGCCCGCCATGGATCTTGGCGTGTAATGTTTTGACTCGCCCGTCCAGCATTTCAGGAAAGCCGGTCACGTCAGAAATATCTTTCACTGTAAGTCCGGCATCCTTAAGCGCCTTGGATGTCCCGCCCGTAGAAATTATTTCCACACCTGCTTCGACCAGGCCCTTGGCAAATTCCACAATTCCGGTCTTGTCGGATACGCTGATCAACGCTCTCATCTTATTTCTCCTTTATTATTACTTTTCGGCCTTCGATCTTCAATCTACCCTCGGCGAATAATTGGATCGCCCTGGGGTAAAGCTGGTGTTCTACTTTTATGATACGGCCGGCTAGCGTGTCGGCGGTATCGGTCTCTTGCACGGGGACCGCCTCCTGCAAGATCACCGGTCCGGTATCCATGCCTTCGTCCACAAAATGCACGGTCGCCCCGCTGACCTTGGCGCCGTAAGCGATCGCCTGCTGTTGAGCATGCAGTCCGGGAAAGGCCGGCAGTAATGCAGGGTGAATGTTCAGTATCTTGTTTCTAAATTCTGCGATGAATTTTGGGGAAATAATTTTCATGAAACCAGCCAAGATCACGAGGTCGATCTTTTTTTCTTTTAAGGCGGTGATGATCTGGTTTTCGCTGGTTAAATGCAGGGCTTCTATTCCTGCTTGTCTGGCGCGTTCCAAACCAAAAGCCGCTGCTTTGTTGCTGATGACCACTTTGATCTCGCCAGTTATCCGCTTATCCTTGCAGGCATCGAGCACTGCCTGCAGGTTCGATCCTCTTCCGGAAATTAGGGCGCCGATCCTAAGCATTTTCTTTTATGATCTCTCCTATGATCAGGGGGTCTTTAAGTTTTTTTACTTCTGCATCAGCCAGAACAAGGACCATGCCGATTCCCATGTTGAACACGCGATACATTTCGGCCTCGGCGATATTGCCGTTCTTTTGGATCTTTTTAAAGATATCTGGCACGATCCAGCTCTTGTAATCAAGCTTCATGCCGACTCCAGCTGGAAATACGCGCGGGATATTTTCCACGAGTCCGCCGCCCGTAATATGGGCAAGTCCTTTGATGTCCACGCCTCTGCCTAACAGTTCGCGCACTTCTTTAACGTAGATCTTCGTAGGGATGAGCATGTCCGCGAAGTCTTCCTCGCCCAGGGCTTTTCTGGCTAAAGTATAGCCGTTACTATGCAATCCAGAGGAACGCAGGCCGACTATTTTATCGCCTGGCTTGATACGTTTGCCGTCAATTACTTTTTTCTTATCAACTATGCCAACAGCAAAACCAGCCAGATCATATTCGCCGACCGTATACATATCGCTTAACTCTGCCGTTTCACCGCCGACCAACGCGCAGTCCGACTGCTTACAGCCTTCGGCTATGCCTTTCACTATTAGCGCTATTTGTTCAGGTATAACTTTTTGACAGCCGATATAATCGAGGAAAAATAAAGGCTTGGCCCCACAGCAAAGAATATCGTTGACCGACATGGCCACGAGATCGATGCCGATCGTATCATGTTTATCCAAAGCAAAGGCGATCTTCAGCTTGGTCCCGACTCCGTCAGTCCCCGATACCAGCATCGGGTCTTCATAACCTTTTGGCAGGGGGAACAGGCCGCTAAAGCTGCCTATTTCCGGGGCAAAAGCTTTGATGCGCCTGACCGCTTCGTTGCCGGCATCTATATCGACTCCGGCTTTTTTGTAATCTAGTGTCATGAGGGGAAAAGTTTAGCACAGGGGGGTTAAGGATGACAATCGAAGTCCCCCTTTAGGGGGATTTAGGGGGCCAAGCGGCATGGGCGCCGCCTTCTGCCCTTACTTCATCAATCCTTTAGCCGCCTGCAATCCCAAAAGATAGCTTTGCGCGCCAAAGCCAGCGATCTGGCCCTTACAAGCCGGCGCGGTCACTGAATGCTGGCGGAATTCCTCGCGGGCGTAGATGTTTGAAAGATGGACCTCTACTACAGGAACAGGAACAGAAGCAATAGCATCTCGGATGGCGATACTGTAGTGAGTATATGCGCCGGGGTTAATGACGACAGCATCTGCAGAAGTACGTTGAATAGCATCGACGATCTCTCCTTCGCTGTTAGTTTGTTTGATCTCTACGGTCAGGCTTTCGGCCTCGGCACAATTCTCTATCTCTTTATTGATCTGGTCCAGGGTCAGGGTCCCGTAAACGTTAACCTCACGGCTGCCCAGCATGTTTAGATTAGGCCCATGGATAACTAGAATTTTCATGCTTTATCCTCCTGTTAAATTGGCTTGTCCCCGTCATTGCGAGGAGTCATCGACGAAGCAATCTCTTTATAGAGATCGCCAAGGCGCTGGCTCCTCGCGATGACGGGGCGCCATTCCACGCTTACAGCGCCTTCGCGATCGCCTTCTTTATCTCCCGTTCCGGCACATCCCTGACGATCTCCACCTCGCCGATCCTCTTCGGCAATACGAAGGTCAGTTTCTCGTCTTTATTCTTTTTGTCCTTATACATGGCATCCAATAATTTACGCTTGTCCAGCTCCGGCATCTTGCTTGGCAAGCCGGCCTTTTCGATCAGTTTGCGTAGTCGGCTCATTTCCTCCGGCGGAAATTTCTTCATTTCCACGCCGATCTCACCGGCGACGATCATGCCGATAGCGATAGCTTCGCCATGGGTATATTCCGTATATTTGGTTTCGGCTTCCAGGGCATGTCCGACCGTATGTCCGAAGTTCAAGATCATGCGTAAATGTGCTTCTCTTTCATCTTCTTTAACTATATCTGCTTTGATCTGACAGCATTCCGCAACTATCTCCTGGATATTCTCCTGGCCGATCTTTTTGAGCGAGGACAGGTCTGGTAGTTTTTCTAAGCGGGCAAAGAGTTTGGGGCTTTTGATCATGCCATATTTGATCACCTCAGCCATCCCAGTGCGAAATTCTCTGGCTGGTAATGAAGACAGGGTATTGAGATCGATCAAAACCAGCTTGGGTTGATAAAAGCATCCGACCAGGTTCTTCCCTGCCGGCAAATTAACGCCGGTCTTCCCGCCTACACTACTATCTACCTGGGACAGAAGCGTCGTTGGCATTTGGATATAGTTTATCCCGCGCAGATATGTCGCCGCGACAAAGCCGACGATGTCCCCGACCACACCACCACCAAGAGCGATCAGGGTCGAGTCTCGGTCCAGGTCATGACGGGCCAGTTCGTTAAAGATCATTTCTGTGGTTTGCAGGTTTTTGGCGGGCTCACCAGCAGCCGGAAGCAATATTTCGATCGGCTTATAGCCCATTTGCTTAAAGCTTTGCCAGACCGTATTGCGGTATTCCTTGTAGATCGCGCTTTGTTTGGATTCGGTAATGATCGCCAGCTTTTTGCCCAGCTTCTTCTTCGGCCAATAGTCAGCCGGACGCAGATACAGGCCGGCGGCAATGACTATCTGGTAGCTCTGGGCGCCGAGCTCGACGTTGATTATGCGCATGCCCTGATTGTAGACGGTTTCCCGCAGTATTACAATTGTTCCCAAACCGAGGAGCGGGCACGGCCAGTAAGCTTTAGCTTGTTTTCGATCTTTAAGCCAAAAAGGACCTTGCGGATCATGATGTTGCTTGCATCCGGACAGGCCTTTTGGATATCTCTGGCGCCGAACGAGCCTTTTTGCTTGGCGATAGCAGCCATGATCATTTTGGTTTTCTCACCTTTAGCGTGTTTTCCTCTGCGTACGTATTGAACCATTGTCTTGCCTCCTGTAAGTGTTTAGGACCTCGGCCGATCCGTTAGCTATTAACTTTGTCGTATTGTAAAGGCATTATCTCATTCTGGCAATTGTTATTTTTGGTACTCCAGGCCTAAAGCATCAAAGCCGTCTTTTGCTCCCTGGTCTTTTCTGGTACCTCTGGCAAGGACATTATCTTTTCCGTCAATATCTGCCTTGATAGTGATCTGTTTAAGGTCGGAACTAGCTTCGCCAAAAGCATTGCCAAAATGCCCCCTTGGCGACACCCATACCTGTACATTTTCGTTAAGATAACTGAAGTAGTCCGGCATGGAGACGACAGCTTCTCCTGCCTTCACGTCCACTGTCCAGCGGTAGATATTGTCACCTCTGGTCGGGCTTTCTACGAAGGAATGACGGAGGCGCCAGCCGTCTTTGGCTTTAGCTGGGTTGGGGTTGGGGATGTCAAAGGTTCCGGAGACCTTGCTCACAGCGCCTGCGACCGTCAAGCCGCTACTGTTAAGGGTCATTTTCTCGGTGCCGTCTACATAAAAATGATGTTGGTCAACATTTCCATCGGACATGCCATAATATATATGCCCTGATGAATGGCCAAAGATATTTAGGACCAGACCATTGCCGCCCCAGGTGCCGTAGATTTCGCCGCCCCTGGCACTTCCTCCGCTGCTGTCTTCTAATCTAATTCTTGCGGAGCTGTCGGCTACGCCCTTGATATGCAGCGGTGTTTGAGGGTTGGTCGTATTGATCCCGACGTTGCCGGACTTATCGATACGTATTCTTTCTCCGGAACTCACCCCGGCATCGTGAGAGTGGAAAGCCAGGTACCCTTCGCTGGTAGATGCTGCCCCTCCAAACTCAATACCGGAAAATCCAGAATTGGCGGCAAAGTTGCCAGACACCCCACAACCAATGCCCACATACCTGGATACGGCCGCCTGGAAAGTCCCCAGGATCAGATTGCCACCCGTCGTTCCAATAGAGCCTCCGAGGTCAAGTTTTTCCATAGGGTTCGTAATGCCAACTCCTATCTTGCCATCATTGCGTACATAGATCTTTGCCGTACCTGGTGCGAGGTCCGCGCTTCCGCCGGTCCTGGTCGACAAGACTATGTTCCCGTTCCAGTCCAGATCAACAAAACAGGAATTCAATGCTGGGTCTGGGTTTAGCCATTGCCCTGGCCTGGTTTTCACGTTCCGCCCCAGGCCGGCATTTGCTTCATTATTATTGATGAATAAATATCTTGACTCCACATTGGGATCGTTGCCGGCGATCGTGGCGCCAAAGCTATGAGGCATTACCACCAGATTGAAGCTGGGGTTGGTCATGCCGATACCGACGAGTCCATTCCCCTGGATCCTAAGCTTTTCGCTCAGAGTTCCGTTGAAGTTGGTTGAAAAAGCAAGTGACGAGGCCGATAGACCAGCCCCACCATCCGTAAGTAGTGCTCCTATTCTGGCTTGTTCAACCTTAGCTGGGGTATTGTCATAATTGTAAAATTGGATCGAGGCTCCAGAACCAGCACCAGTACCTCCATTATTAAAAAGGCCCAACACTCCTGTGTTTTGACCGCTAGCGCCACCTGCTACCTCAAGTTTGCCACCAGGGTTCGTCGTCCCGATACCTATGTTACCATTTACATCGACCAGCAACCTTGCTGCGCTGGCTGTAAAGTCCCATAGAAATAACTTGCCTGCGCCGGTGTTGTTGGCCGACCCTGAGGAGATCAGCCCGTATTTTCTGCCTCCGGTATCGGTCGACTCCAACAATAGGGCTGGTCCATATGTTCCTGTATTCGTAATATGGAGGCCCTGATCGCTCCCGCTTGTTTTGTAAATATGCAATAAATTCCCTGGGGCCGTCGTTCCGATGCCTACGTAACCATTAGACAAAATCCTCATTTTCTCGGTCCATTTGTCCGTCGTGTTATGCGTCCAAAAGGCAAGGTTGCTGTTGGCATTATCTGAGCCGAGGATGCTGGTCTGGGAGCTGGAGTCATAACCTAAACTAACGCCCTTGGTTGAATTGCCGCTCCTAAGATTGGCCAGAATATAATAGTTAGTGGTCCCAACCTGCGTCCCGTCCTTAAGGATGTTCAATGGATACACTGGGCCTAACGTTCCGATCCCGACGTTCCCGCTGGTTGAAAAAACATTGGACAATCCTGTCACAGCAGCAGCCTGCAGTGCGTAACCAACGCTGTTGATCTTGGTCCTGGGCGCCAGGATCTCGTTGGTCACCTTCACCTCCAGGTACCTGTCGTCACCGGAAAACACATTGGGCGTGATCTGTTCCAGGTTTATACTGTATAT
>JBAZXJ010000056.1:0-8282 GCA_041659865.1 Candidatus Margulisiibacteriota bacterium
TCCGGTTTTAAGCGGATCTGTGAAATGATGAAGTCGGCAAGTCTCCCCTTTCCTAATATCATCAGCGATGAATTCTTTGTCATCGAATTTGAACGTCCAAAGATGGAAAGCAAAACTGCCAAGACCTTAAGGGACAATGGTTTGACGCCGGTAGAAACGCCGGTAGAAACGCCGGTAGAAACGCCAGAAATGATCCTATTCAAGTTAAGGGAAAACCCCAGGAGGACCTTATCGGAAGTCGCTGTGTTGATCAACAGATCAAGGAGAGCTGTTGAGAGAGCGAGCGCCAAACTGATCAAGGAGGGCAAATTAAAACACCTCGGTCCGAAAAAAGGCGGGTATTGGGAGATCGTAAGATAGGTGTCCGGTTGTGCCGGCTAGACTCCCACTCGTTCGTGGCAGACAAGACTTGACCTCAAGATGCTTTCTTTTATGAGCAACGAGCGACGAACGACGGATCCCGGCTCGAACCGCCGCCAACCTTGTTAACAGCAAGCCTGAACCTTTTGCCAAGATCGTTGAAATCAAAGGATTACAGGCAGATAACGAGCTTGTAGAAAGGAATACCAGCGAGGTAGCCCAAGGTGCCGAAACCCTGGGAGGTTGCGTTTGGTGGAGGTGGCGGGACTTGAACCCGCGTCCGAGAAAAGATCCAAGCAAGCATCTACGAACGTATCCTTTGTTTGTTTTTCTTACCTTGCTTTTACCCAAAGGCAGGGATCAGCAAGGCCAGCCCGATTTATTTCCCTTCAAGACCTCAGACACTTCCTGAAGGTACTCCGGCTGAATGACGTCCTGTCCGCTCCCGCCGGCGCTGAGCGGCAGAACGTGCCGCTATTTAATTAAGCAGCAAGTGCGTAACCCTGTGAAGGGAACGCGATGACGTTTGTGGCGTCTGAACTTTTTGCACCTTTTTTACGTGGCCTGGCGCATCCACGGTTCGCAGCTGGCAATTCTCTTTCCCCGTCGAGACCTTTCACCCCCGTCTGTTAAGTTCCCTTTGCAGGTCCCGGTCTAAGTCTTTGAGCTTTTTGGCTTCACGCTTGTCCACTAATTTCTTGGACTTGCCTAAGCCGAGCTGGACCTTGACCAGGTTGCGGGAGTTAAAATATAGCTTTAAGGGCAGGATAGTATAGCCTTTTTGACTGACCTTGCCCATTAATTTCTTGATCTCGCTTTTGTTGAGCAAAAGCTTTCTGGTCCGGGTCGGGCTGACTTCCTGGCGCCCGTCGAACTGGTAAGGCTTGATGTACATATTTAACAGCCAGGCTTCGTTGTTGCTGATGATGGCGTAAGAGTCCTTCATATCCAGCTCATGCCCGCGCAAAGATTTTACCTCCATGCCTTCCAGCATGATCCCGGCCTCGTATTTGTCGAGGATCTCGTAATTATGAAAAGCCTTGCGGTTGACCGCGATATCTGCCATGGCTGGATTGTACTGTAAATAGGAATTCTAAAGCAAATCTAGTGGATACCCCTGGGCAGGAGACTGCGGATGGTAGATTTGTCATAGATCGGGGCCTTGTCCATGGCTTTGCTGATCAGACTGGTACTGCGCTGTTCTATGGGGACCTGCTGGCAGATCATCAGTATGGCGTCATGGTCACGGGGCAGTTTGCTGATAACGCTGGCGGCCAGTTTCTCGGTCCAGGTGATGCGTCCGCAGAGCTGTTGGGCTTGATGGGCAGGAGCTTTCTTTAAAGCCGGAGCGATCAGCTCGTCGGCCAGCTCAGCCGGTACAGCCGTAAAGATCTCATTGATCTGTTCTGGCGCGGCTTTGGCTAGAGCGAGTTCAAAGAGCTCCGCTGAAGGCGTCCCGATGGTCCGGATGATCCCAGCTACTCTGGACGGTTCAGTCAGATTAAGGATCAAAGTCAGGAGATCCTTATGACCGTCTTTGCCATTATCCGCATAATGTGCCAGGGCCAAGGCTAAAGCTTCCTGTTTTTCTGTCGGTTTGCGCTGGGCGCGGTAGATATTGGTAATGATACTGATCATACTGGACAGATTATTGGTCCCCGCCAGGCCCTTGGGGACGTTCTTGTCCATTGCCGCATAGAACAGCTCAAGTCGTTCCGCCAATGATAACCTGCGCAATAGAGCTCCATCATAACCGGACTTTTCTATGGCCAGGTTAATTAGCTCAGTTGGCAGGAGCTCGAGTTGCACCTGGCGGAACAATTCCGCGACCAGATGTTTTTCTTTGGGGCCGAGCTTGCTTAAGATGATCTCCATTGGTTTGCAAAGCAGTTTATGTTTATTGACCGGATCGATGGCCAGTTTGTTCATGGCGTTCTGCAGATCGTTAAAGATCCGGATGCGGTCGACGGCGGAAGCAGCACGATCGATCGAGCTTATAAAATCAAGCATGGTCTTGCTAAGGGTTGCTGGTGGATTTTTCCGGGCAGGGTTGCACTGAACGTTTGGCTGGGGTGCAGCTGGGGTGGTATTGGTCGAAATTTTATCCTGAGCCAAGTTCCTCTTTTGCGCCAGTATAGATTTGATCTGTTGTTCATTCAAACCCATTTGCCTGGCTAATAATAAGATCAAATGCTCGACCTCTGGATCCTGCAGATAGTGATCCTTGATGATCTCGAACAGACAGCCTTTTAACACTTCCAGGAAGGTCGGCGCTTTATGCTTCGGCAGGACCGTAATGAACAAATTGGTGAGCTTGGGTGGCAGGCTCTGATGCAGAACATCGGAGAACTCGGTCAGGTCGGTTACCAGGGACTCCGGGATGTTCTGAATGCTTCTTTCGGAAAAGGACATGATCTTGAAGAACATGTGGCTACTTTCTCATAACGATTTAGTTTAATTCCCTATTTCTTTCATCAGCGCTCTGACCTTTGCCGTGCGCCCAGTTTCGGAGATCATGGCATATACCTCTCTGGCCAGTTTTGGGAACTCTCTGACCCGTAATAAGGCTTTAAGCGCCATGGTCTCACTTGGCTGGTGGATCCGTTCAAAGATAGTACTGATGTCCGGAGGGAAAGCAATGCTCAGGGCGACCCGTGCAATAGTGTTGCTTAAACGGCGATGAATGTTCTTTAGCCTTGCGCAAACCTTGGGAATATCGCTGACCGCGACCGTATTTGTGGCCAAAGCGATCTGCTCTTCCGTAGGGTGGTCGATCTGTCCGAAAACGTCCAAAACAACAGCTGGTTCTTCCTTCCATAAACGCAAAGCGTAAGTCAGCTGTGCCGGCTTTAGCTGGGCCTTTAACCGGGCAACGACCTTGGCCAGTTCATTAGGCCTGGCATCGCGGATAGCGTCCCAGTTCTTATATTCGTTGGAAATATCTTTATTGACTTGTGTACCGGAAATTATCTTGCGGTCCATCATGGGCCTTTCGTCCTAAAGTATCTTACGCGTAATATATATCGGGGGAAAAGTCAGATAATTTCAGATAATATTCAACGTTCAGTACAGAACGATCTTGCGGGGAAAACTGCTCTGTTCATTTTTCAGGCTGTTCCTGATCAGATTGCTGAATTCTTTGATCTCCAGATGCTTTTCGGGCAGTAAGGGCAGCATCGCTCTGAGCAGTTCAGGCTTATCGAAAAGGCGGCGCAAAGCCAGTCCTGTGAGTTTCGCCGAAGGGTCCTTGATACTGCGGTAGATGGTCGTCAGGTCGTTAAGTTCGCCCAGGCTTAAGGCCAGCCGGCCCTGTTTTTCGTTAAGTTGCAGGCCGAGCTTCTGGAGCCGGTCACAGACCAGCGGCAGGTCGAGGACCCGAACGTTCTTCAAGGCGTTTAAGACCTGGTCAGAGGAAGGTTCCTGCAGGGCAAAAAAGGAAGCTAGTACAATCTTGGTATCTTGTGAGATCAGGTTCGGTCGGTCAGCGATTATCTTGAGCGGCATGTATCGTCCCCAAACATATACTTGTCTTATGCGTTATATATATCGCAGCAACCCTGAGGAAATTTCAGTTATTTTCTTGGGAACAAGAATGCTCTGGTTCAGTGGCTTGTCGCTGCTGACTTAGGGATGGGCTGGTTTCCAGCGAAGGGCATTTTCATCACGTCATTTACGACCCGAAATCTTTCCATGATCTCCGGTGTGCGTTCATATTTTCCCAGGTAAGCCGCGGGATTGACCGCGAAATTCCGCTGTCGCTGTTTAAGCATATTTGAGATGCTCGCCCAGCCTTCGGGTGAGGCTTTCTTGATAGCATAGGCCATCTCTTCTGCTGATATGTCAGGTAATTTGAGCGCGAGCTGGGATACCTGGTCCGCGCTGGTGTATAGAAACCCCAGTTTGCGAAGCAGGGTCTGGTTCTTGAGCCGGTCATTTTCCTGATTAGCGAGAGCGAAGATATTGGCTTTTAGTTCCGCCCGGCCGGTCTGGCTAATTGTGTTATGGGCCAGGCCGAGGATCAGTTCTCCGGTAGCGAGGGTAGCGGTCTTGATCGCCCAGGCGGTCTCCTGAGCTCCTGGATGCTCCAGCGCCTGGTATCTGCTTAGTACATTTTCTTCAGTGGCGGTGATCAGGTCGATCTTGCGCTCCAGGACCTTTTTGATCGCAAGTTCCGGATGGGCGGACTTCAGTCGGATCAGGGTCCCGTTGCGGCTGTTCTCATCAATAGTATGAGCGAGATAGCGGTTCAGTATCCTGGCGCTGTCCGCCAGGCTGGTCCGTTCGATAGATATAGCGACCTCGGCCAGGGTCGGTTTATCGATCAGTCCTAAATAGTCATAGACCTTCTCCGGACTGACCGTTCGCAGGACCAGTCCTCTCATGGTATGGTCACGCAGATTCATGACACTGATTATTTCTGGCTTGATCTGATCCGCGGGCAGTAGCATCAAGGCCAGGATCCTTTGGGCATTGCTCGTCGTGGTCTTGATGGTGCCCAGGGCCAGTTTCTTAAAGCATTCTCTGACCAGCTCCACGCTCAGTTTTAGTGATTCGCTCGGTGTCTGGCCGGGATCTTTTCTGTTCTGCAGTTCCTTATAGATGGGTTTGCCGGACTGTTCCAGCGCCCGTTTGAGCATAGGCATGATCATTCTGTAATCTATCTTTGCTTCCTTGAGAACGGTCTGATAATAATCCCGGGTATCTTTGTTATCAGAGAACAAGTTCAGAAAATTATCCTCAGTTATCCCGTAAGTTAGGAAGGTCTCGACCTGGTCCGGTCCGGGGTTAGGCAGATGTTGGAAAACCTCCAGGACATCCTGGGGATCCATGCTTTTTATCGCCGGGAACAATCTCGACCTTAACTGGGATTTTTGGTCATCGAGCCGGTCCAGCGATAAGGAATTTTTCGGGATGTTGTCGATGATATCCAGTGCGTTTATTATCTGGGCCTTGGTCGGATTGAACAGCCGGCCGAAGATATCGTTGGTCCTGCGCAGTAAAGTGAAATGGTCGTTGATCAGTTGCTGGACATCATTATCCGTGAGCTCGGTCCGATTAGATAATTTATTATCGATGTTCCTGATCTTGGTATCGGCTAAAAATTTCGCAACATGTCCGGCTAATTCCGACTTGGGCGTCGTAATAGTATCACGATATTCTATGATCTTGGCCGACATATACTTCACCACCCTCAGACCCCCGGTTCTTTAGTCCCTGCATTAAGAATATCGTCATTTTCTTGCATGGCTATGTATCGAAATAAGCTGTTAATTGGTGGAAAGCCAGATATAGCCAGATTTTGCTCATTGCAATTTTATTAAAAATTTAGTTTAATATTAAGCATGGACAGACAAATAACCCCAATTGAAGCACTTTCCGCGGAATTAAGCCGCTTTGCCGAAGAAAGCCTGCTTTTAGACCAGGTCGATGCCAAATCTTCCCTGGACAAGAAAGACCAGCAGATCTCCAAGGTCCTGGCCATGATCTCGCATTTTATCTCGGCCTTAAGGGCTGGAGGTTTATCTCCGGTTACTGCCAAGCGCGAACTGTTAAAAATTATCGCCGTTGCTATCGGTCTGGGACTGGATTCCATGCCTACTATCCTTAGAGCGCTGACCGAAGCCAAGTATGTTTATAAGCTAAGCTTTAAGTCGGACCTGGACCTGGCTTCTATTTTAGGCCTGGAAACCAAAAAATTGGATCAATTCGTCGATCCTAATTCCCTGATGTTCTTAACGACCGAAGAGCTCAAACAGCTTGACCCGCAAGCCAGGATCAGAGAAATAAACATCGCGCCTAAAGAAGAATATTCTATGATCAATATGATGCTGATGCAGTCCAAGATCAAAGCGGAAAGTACTAGGGAACTAAAACCGCGCAAGACGGTCGTTAACGAAGCCGCGCCGAAGAAAGCGGTAATTCCTAAGAAACATCTGGTCAATTTTGTAGCCGACGCTGAAAAAGCAGCTACGCTTAGCTTGCCTTATTTCCTGGAAAAGAAGAAAAAGCGTACCCTGCACTAAATTCAATCACTAAAGGAGTATTAAAATGGATCTTCGGTCTGCTATCCGTACTGTTCCCAATTGGCCCAAACCGGGCATCATGTTCCGCGATATAACAACGCTAATTTCTGACCCGAAAAGTTTCCAGAATTCTATTGACCAACTTTATGATCGTTATAAAGACCAGAAGATCGACAAGGTCCTGGGTATCGAATCCCGCGGTTTCATCTTCGGCGCCGTTTTGGCCTATAAGCTGGGCGTTGGATTTATCGTGGTGCGCAAGCCGGGCAAACTGCCTTACAAGACGATCAGCCAGGAATACGCTTTGGAGTATGGTACCGACAAGATCGAGATCCATGAAGACGCGATCACCAAGGGGGACAAGGTTCTGATCGTCGATGATCTGATCGCTACCGGAGGGACCGTTCAGGCCGCGGCGAAGTTAGTGGAAAAGCTGGGTGGCGAAGTGGTGGAATTGGCTTTTGTGGTAGGCTTGCCGGAGATATTGGACAAGACGAAGATCTCTAAATATAAGATGTTCACCTTGGTGGATTTCGAAGGGGAATAGGCAGAAGTAAAGAAATAAAGAAGTAAAGAAGTAGGGGTGGACCGGAGTGTCCGCCCTTTTTATATTTATTCGATCAGGAATACAAGAATACACGAATACAGGAATACGACTCCGTCATTGCGAGGAGGCATCCGACGTGGCAAACTCGATATGTAATACATTTTCCAGATTGCCACGTCGCCCCGATGCGGGACTTCTCGCAATGACGGATGCTGTGCAAATAAAAAGGGCACGTCAAACGTGCCCTTCATTTCTCTTTTGCCTTAGTCCCGTTCCCTACATCGCCGACGTCTTATACGCCTCTCTGCAATTACAAGGCTTGTCCGTGAACTTGGGTACGGCTTCAAGTAAAATATTCTTGACGCTCTCCGCGTTCTTTTTCATGGTCGCCATGACCATCTCTACCGAGACGGCTTCTTCCGATTCTTTCCAGCAGTCATAATCAGTCGACATCGCGATCGCCGCGTAACAGATCCCGGCTTCCCGGGCCAGGGTCGCTTCGGTCACGGTGGACATATTAATAATGTCACAGCCCCAGCTTCTGTACATATGGGATTCAGCGCGGGTCGAAAAGCGCGGGCCTTCGATAGTTACGACAGTACCCTTGGGATGATATTTTACATTGAGCTTTTTTGCCGTATCGATCAGGATCCGGCGCATATCTTCGCAGAAAGGATCGGCCATGGAGATATGACAGACCACGTGTCCTTCGTAAAAAGTTGTCTTTCTGCTGGTCGTCCGGTCGATGAACTGGTCCGGGAAAACCAAATGGCCGGGTTCGATCTCTTCACGCAAAGAACCAACAGCGGTAGGCCCGATCAAATGGGTCACGCCCAGTTCCTTCATGATCCAGACGTTAGCCCTGAAATTGACCATAGTCGGGTTGATGCGATGATTCTCCCCGTGACGCGGGAGGATAACTACCTCGGTATTACCGAGTTTACCCTGGACCACGAGGTCCGAGGTCGCTCCGTATGGGGTATGCATTTTTGTCTTGGTAAAGTCCTTTAGGATCTTGGGATCATCTACACCGGAACCGCCGATTATGCCTATTTTTACCATGAGAAAGCCTCCTGTTTATTGTATGGTATGAATATATAAGATATGGGGGAGGGCGTAAAGGGTTGGGGCTTGGCTGGGGACAGAACGTAAGAACACAGGATAGCATGAAGACGTCCCCGTCATTGCGAGGAGTCCCGCATCGGGGCGACGTGGCAATCTCTCAAAAGGTATTGCTTTTCGAGATTGCCACGTCGGATGCCTCCTCGCAATGGGCATAATAGTCAAAAGGTGTTGGTAAAATCCTCGTTTCTTTACTTAAACACTGGCTTGCATAAGAATAATATTGAAAA
>JBAZXJ010000057.1:0-2429 GCA_041659865.1 Candidatus Margulisiibacteriota bacterium
TTTTGGCGGCAAAAAGAAATATTCCCGGGGTCCAGGGGCAGAGCCCTTGCCTTAAAATAGCCGGCCGCAGGCCAGAGCGCGCCTACTCGGTAGGCATTGAGACAATGGGTACGGAAGAACGATACGACTCATTGGTCTTTTTGCCTTCCTGCGTTCTTGCCATTCCAAGTGCTTAACGATAAAGTTACTCAAAATGAATAAAAATCTCTGGCTTCTTGGCTTAGTCTCTCTTTTTACTGATCTTTCCTCCGAAATGATCTACCCGCTAATGCCAGCTTTCTTGGTCAGCCTTGGTGCCAGTAATACATTGATCGGTATCATTGAGGGCATAGCCGAGACCACCGCCACGTTATTTCGTTCGGTCTTCGGTCATCTTTCCGACAAATGGAAGAATAGAAAACTATTTATCTTTATTGGTTATGGCCTTTCGACTATTTCCAAGCCATTCCTTTTCTTTGCCGGCAGCTGGACCCATGTCCTGGGCGTAAAATTCGCCGACCGTCTGGGCAAGGCGGTAAGAACGCCGGCCCGCGACGCCTTGATCGCTTCCTCCGTCCCCAAAGCAGAAAAAGGCCACGCTTTCGGCTTTCAGCGGGCATTTGACCGGATGGGTGCTATAGGCGGACCGCTCCTCGCCTTGGTTGTACTATACTTTTTTCATAACAACGTACGCTATGTCTTTTTGTTCTCTGTCATCCCTGCGGTCATCGCTATATTCTTTATCTTCTTCACCAAAGAAGTACACAATAACCAGGAAGAGAAGAACGAAAAGCTCTCGGCACAAAATAACGGACTTAAAAGCAGAGCCTTCCTGGTCTTTATTCTGGCGAACATCATTTTTACACTAGGGAATTCTTCGAACGTTTTTCTCATACTCAAAGCCCAGGAAACAGGACTAACCCTTGCGCTCATCCCCTTTATCTGGATCCTCTACAACATTGTCTGCACGATAGCCTCCCCTTTGTTGGGCAAACTTTCCGATAAAGTTGGCCGCAAGCCGGTGATCATAATTTCTTTTATTTATTACTCACTCATCTACTGCTTGTTCGCATTTAGCACCTCGTTATGGATGATCTGGCTCTTGTTCGTGGCTTATGGCATCTATTACGGACTCTCAGAAGGTATCTACCGCGCATATATCGCCGACATAGTGGAAGAAAAATATCTGGCCACGGCGTACGGTCTGTTCAATACGGGTATCGGACTAGCCTTACTTCCGGCCTCGCTGATCATGGGCCTGGTCTGGGATGGCTTTGGCAGTAAAGCGGCGTTTCTGGTCTCCGCTGGTTTCAGCCTTCTGGGCTTTTTGGTGTTTTTAGCCAGTATGATGGTAAAAAGATATGAAGTAAAAGCTAAAAGTGCAAATTGAAAAATGCAAAACACTTATAGAATTTAAAATGTTCAGGAACGGTAGCTGCGGGCTTCAGCCCGGGTTGCAGGGACTAAGATATTCGCAGGCCCAAATATCGATTGCAATAAGGGCTGGGATAGGGGATAATTAACCAGAATACAGAAGAAAGCATGTTTAATACTTCTTTACTTCTTTAATTCTTTACTTCCATATTTAACAGGAGGCTCCCATGTTCAAGAAGACGCTTTTAGGAATTTTACTGCTATCGATACTGACCCTCTCGGCGTTTGCCGTACCAAATCAGCTGACCTACTCAGGAAGATTGCTCCAGAACGGCGCGCTGGTGAATTCCACTTTGCAGATGGATTTCTATATCTATAATCACCTGACCAATAGCAGTGCGTCCAACGTCCTATGGTCTACGACCAACGTTAACGTTGATGTTAACCAAGGCATCTATAGTGTTTTTCTTGGCGATGATCGGAACCCGATTAGCCCGAACGTATTCGTGACAGACAATGCCTACTTGCAAGTTGTGGTCGCGGGCGAGACGCTAGCGCCCAGGACGAAGATCAACAGCATCGGCTACGCCTTGCAGGCAGGGGGCTTGAGTAATGGTGGCATCCAGGCAGTGGTGGTGTCGACGAATGGCAACGTAGGTATCGGAGCAACAAGTCCCCAAGTGATCTTTCATATATATAAAGATCAAAACGTAGGAACAAAACTTAGGGTCCAAAATCCAAATACTGGAGCTGGTGCCTTTTCCCAAATAGAAGCAACAGCCGACCTTAATTCACTGATCGGTTACTCCATGGGATCGGGCTATGCTACAAGCGGAAGGTACATCGCCAACGGAGGATTAATGGAGGCAAATGGTGTTGGTGGACTGGGCTTTTCGGCCAGTAATGCCAATGGGAACATAATATTCTGGACGGCTGGAAGCAATGAGAGAATGAGAATAAGCAACGGAGGAAATATTGGCATTGGCGTAACAGCACCAGGGTCAAAACTAACCCTTGCCAATCCGACGAACGGCGACAGCATTGCCTTTGAGCCATATACCTATTTTGGTTCAGCT
>JBAZXJ010000057.1:2439-2826 GCA_041659865.1 Candidatus Margulisiibacteriota bacterium
CGGTGGCTTTACCTTTGCGACCAAAGCCTCCGACTCAGACCCCGCAGGGACCGCTTGGAATCTGGCAGCAAATGCGAAAATGGTCATAACCAATGCTGGCAATGTCGGCATCGGGACGACGACTCCTATCGGCGTGGGAACGGGACCTGTTCTGCATATTGCTGGAAGTCAACGATCGCAGCTTATCCTTGATAATACAGGAACGACGCCCCGAAAGTGGCATTTGGCTTCCTTTGGTGATGCTGCGGGTATTTTTGCCATCAGCGACTTGACCGCAGCGCAGACCCCGACGAGGTTGGCAATAGATACGAATGGCAACGTCGGCATCGGGATGACTGCTCCATGGAATCCTTTGCATGTAAAATCCCCCACCGTTAACACTCAAAC
>JBAZXJ010000057.1:2836-8042 GCA_041659865.1 Candidatus Margulisiibacteriota bacterium
CGAGATCTCGAAAACTATTGGCAATGGCCCGGCTTTGGAATTTATTTCTCCAGCTGATACAAATGGCGGTAACAAATACGCTCAATCAAGGATACTCGGTTCAGTTGATAATACCATTACCAGTACCGTGGCTGGCAGAATGTATTTACAAACAAGAGCTGGATACGATGGCAGTACTTTTCCTTGGGTAAATAATTTAGTGCTTACTAGCGCCGGTAACGTCGGTATCGGCACGACCAATCCCGCTACCAAGCTGGAAGTGAACGGCGATATCAAGGTCGGCAGTATGTATATCGGCGCGAACGAGGACGGTAATCCGCGTATGGGTACTATTCTTAACCGATCCCTGGCGATCGATGAATGGCCGGTATATCTTTGGTCTTCAAATATTGCTACGCAAGGGCCAGGAGCTATGTTCTGTATCAATGCCTATAACTCCGCAGGGACTATTTATGCTTCGGCAATTGTAGCGATAGTGCCTAAACATGGAGTGCCCGGGGACGAGCAGATCGTGCAGGTAGCCATGAGCGGAACTGACATGACAATTTTCCCGGGTAACTGTGACTGGTCTGGGGCGGGGTCGCCATCCTATGTATATGGACGAAAACTTATTCTCGGACTTTTTGGTGGAGCTTTAACTTTGGCGAACCATACGACTTCAGCATTGACCGTTAGAGTTACCCGTTTGCAGTAAGTTATCGGCCAAAGCCTATTGGTTTCTTCTTCCCCTCAACCGGCGGGTTGAGCAGTTGCCGGATGTTCTCAAAGAGAACGGAGATTTGATAGCCATGTTCCTCCGAACGGCGCTCCAGAAAAGCGGTCAATAATTGATTTAATTTACGGATAAAAGATGTTATAATATATCTATAATGAACGTAGCTAAAGATCAAACCAAACTTTTACGCATGTCCAAGCAAGACGACCCTTTTGTAGCTGAGCCGCCGCAAAAATGCGTAGGTTTTATGTGGGAACTTACGGCAGAACTATGGTCGCTGAAAGGATCAAGGAATGCTCAACGAAGACTACGCCGAAATGTTACGGCTCTTGTTAAAGGACCGCGTTAAATTCCTCATAGTAGGCGCTTATGCTATGGGGGCCCAGGGCTATCCTCGGGCTACTGGTGATATAGATATCTGGGTTAAACCAACCTTGGAAAACTCAAAAAAAATATATAAGACCCTAACGGCATTCGGCGCTCCCTTATCCAAGGTCCAGACCGATACCTTTGCTGAAAAGGGTATTGTTTTTCAGATAGGCGTCGCCCCGCGCCGGATCGATATCTTGACGCATATCGACGGAGTAGATTTCGACCAGGCTTATCAAGATCGGGAGAAGATCAGGATCGATGGACTATCGGTTCCTTTTTTATCCAAGGCAAATCTTATCAAAAACAAGGAGGCTACTGGTCGGGATAAAGACAAGTTGGATGCTAAGTATTTAAAGGCCCATTAAGACAGCCTCTTCTTAAACCTCATGATAGCAAAAGACAATACCGTTACACTGTAAATGGTCATAATGACCAGCTCCTGCCAGAACGATAATAGTCCCGAACCCTTTAAATATATCCCGCGCACGATCTCCATGAAATAGCGGACCGGGTTGAGATATGTGATCCATTGGACCCAGTCCGGCATGTTCTCGATCGGGATGAAAAATCCGGAGAGCAGGATCGAGGCTAAAGCAAAGAACCAGACGATAAAGATGGCCTGTTGCTGGGTCTGGGCTACTGTGGAAACCAAAATACCCAGGCCAAGCGTGGTCATCATGAAGATCAGGGCAAAGAAGTAGAGCAGGAAGATATTGCCTATGGGCCAGATGCCAAAGATCAGTCCTGAACTTAATAAGCCGATACTAAAAAGTATAAGACCTAAAATCGCAAAGGGCAGGACCTTGCCCAGGATCAGTTCGTAGTTGCGGATCGGGGTGACGAGTAATTGTTCCATGGTGCCTTTTTCTCTTTCCCTGACGATGTTGATCGCGGTCAGGATCATTGTGATCATCGATAGCAGGATAGCCACGATACCTGGGACAACGTTCTGTTTGCTTTCCAGATTGGGATTGTAAAACATGCGCGGTTGCAGATTAACAATTTGGCCTGTGCCGGTCACTCCGCGGGCAATGATCTTGAGTTGTTCTTCCTGCAGGCTTTTGATCACTATTGTCGCGTAACCCAACGCGATACCGGCGCTGTTGCCATCAACTCCGTCGACCAGGATCTGCAGGTCGGGAAAAGCCCTGGAATTTAAATCTTTTTCAAAAGCTGAAGGGATGACGATACAAAGCTTGATGCGTCCGGTATCCAGTAATTTGATCGCTGCTTTTTCATCCGCAGCATTCCCCAGATAGCGGAAGGTCCGGTTCGCGGAAAATGCTTCAGTGATCCGCTGGCTATAGGCCGAACGGTCATGGTCGACGATCACCATGTCGATATTTTTTACATCCATAGTAATGGCAAAACCCAAAATGACCAACTGGAGAAAGGGCATGACAAAAATAATGCCGAGATTAGCTTTCTCCCGAAAGATCTGGCGGAATTCTTTTTGCATTAAGTAGAGTATCCGTTGCACGTTAAGTATCACTTTCATTATTATGCATTACACCCCGTCATTGCGAGGAGGCATCCGACGAAGCAATCTCTCGAAAGGTAGTACGTAACCGAGATTGCCACGTCAGCCCGATGCGGGCCTCCTCGCAATGACGGACGTTATCAATTCTTAAAATCCGCATTCCAAGATCCGCAATCCGCATTCTTCCTATTCCCACTTCTCCCTCAATTTCTTAATACTCGCCACGTTCAAAATAACCGAGATCAAAAGCAAAGCCGAAAAAGGCGCGAGCAGTTGCGTGAACCCCAGCCCTTTGAGCATGACCCCGCGCAGGATCTGCACAAAATACGTGGCTGGTACGATCCGGGAGATCAACTGGAAGAGCCAGGGCATGCTTTCTATCGGAAAGAGAAACCCGCTAAGTAACGCGGTCGGCAGCATCGTAATGATGATCGCCGCTAGAAAAGCGATCTGCAGATTAGGCGCGATAGTGGAGATCAGGAGCCCTAGACTTAAACCGCAAAATACATAGATCAGCATACCCAGCATGATCAATAACAGCGAGCCGTACAGCGGGACCTTGAACCAGAACATAGCGGTCAGGATGACGATCAGCCCGCTGGTAAATCCGATCAAAAGATAGGGGATGACCTTGCCGATGATGATCTGCGCCGGCTTGATCGGGCTGACCAGGATCTGTTCCATAGTGCCATTTTCTTGCTCCCGGACGACGGCGATACTGGTCAGGATACAGCTTAGAAGCAGCATGATGATGGCGACCAGTCCGGGTATGAAGAAGTTGACCGAGCGCAGATCGGGATTGTATAGAAAGCGGACCTGAAGAGCGAAAGGTGCTCGAAAGCTGCGGTTATTTTCCTGGTTGAATTGGCTGATAAGAGTGGTCAAATAATTGTTGATCATGTTGGCCGCGTTGGGGTCGCTGGCATCGAGCAGGACCTGGACGTTTACGTTCCCCTTATCCTGCAGGTCATGGGCGTAAGTATTTGGGATGATAATGATACACTTGGCTTTTCTGGCCTGGAAGATGCCGTCAACTTGTCCTTCGCTTACTGGAGAGATATCGGCCTTGAAAAAACCACTGGCCGTGATCTTTTGTACTAGCGACCGGCTTTGTACGGTCCTCGACTCGTCACTAATGATGGTCTTGATGGAACGGATATCCATGGTAATGGCATAACCATAGAGGAACAGCATGAAGACCGGCAGAAATACAGCAATGAACAAAGATTGCGGATCGCGCCAGATGTGCACGAACTCTTTTTTGATGATAGCAAAGACCAGTTTGTTCATTATTTCACCGCCGCCAGGAAGACATCCTGCATATTGTTAACTTTATACTTTTCTTTTAAGACCGCCGGCTTGGCTAATTCCACGATCTTGCCGTCCTTCATGATGCTTAAATTATGGCAGTATTCCGCTTCGTCCATGTAATGGGTAGTAACAAAGATGGTCTTACCTGCTTCGGCTAATTTGTAGATCAAAAGCCAGAAGTTACGGCGTGATACCGGGTCAACCCCGCTGGTCGGTTCGTCTAAGAACACGATCTCCGGATCGTGCAGCAGAGCACAGCTCAAGGCCAGTCTTTGCTTCCAGCCCAGGGGCAGGGCAGAGGTCAAAGCGTCGGCGTGTTCCCACAGCTCGATCTGGTCGAGCAGTTCCTTGATCTTTACTTGGATGGCTTTTCTGCTAAGTCCGTATATACCGCCATAAAATTCGATGTTCTCTTTAATGGTCAGGTCTTCATAAAGACTGAACTTCTGGCTCATGTAGCCGATGCGCTGCTTTATTTTCTCTGATTCTTTATATATATCTAGACCAGCGACCTGGGCCTGGCCGGAAGAAGGCAGGAGCAAGCCGCACAGCATCCTGATGGTCGTGGTCTTTCCTGCTCCATTGGCGCCGAGGAAACCGAAGATCTCCCCGCGCTGGACCGTGAAGGAAATATTGTCCACGGCCTTGAAAGCGCCGAAGTGGCGAGAGAGGTTGGAGACGTTAACGGCGATGTTATTATTTAACAAAAAATGGTCCTTTATTGATCAAACAATTATTTAATACCCAAACGCCCGTCATTGCGAGGAGGCATCCGACGTGGCAATCTCTCGGAACAGATCCCTTTCCGAGATCGTCTTGCTATTTAGACCTCTCCCCAATCCCCTCTCCGCCAAGCCGATGCGGCTGGCAGAGAGGGGAAGCTGCCCTAGTCTGTTTCTTTGGCATACGACTTCAATATCCGGGGGCCTTCCCCACCTTACAAGAATTCAACAAACTCAAGAACACATCCTCCAACTGCGGCTCCAGCGGCTCTATCTTTTCTACTACGACACCGCAGGAAAGTAATTCTGTCCGCAGAGCTTCTGCGCCTTTATTCCCGCTATCCGTTAAATGCAGACAACCGCCGAAGAGCTGGATATCGCTGGCCAGTTTTGTCTTTTGCATTACTTCAAAGGTATGAGTGGGTGAGGGGGTGTGTAAACAATACAAAGGCAGAGTGAACCCGCTGACCAGTTTCTGCGGAGTATCCACGGCGAGCATTTCGCCTTCAAAGATCAGGCCGACCTTATTGCATTGAGAGGCTTCTTCCATATAGGGAGTCGATACCAGAACGGATTTTCCTGTCTTAACGATGGTTCGGATGATCT
>JBAZXJ010000058.1:0-4277 GCA_041659865.1 Candidatus Margulisiibacteriota bacterium
CAAGTTCGGCTTGACCCTGGAATTAGATCGAGATGACATCCAGGGCGGTCAAAGATTCCGCTGGGGAGTTGACCAGAGCTGGCGCAGAGGCAGGATAATCCCGGACAATAAGACCGGCCAACCGCAATTCGTCGGTCGGGTCTTCAAACTGTTCGCCGGCGGAGATAAGACCAGCCTGCCGGGCGGTGGTTCCGCCCAGACCCTGGAATGGGGCGGGACCGGAAGCTGGGCCTTGAGGAACCGTTTAAATATTAACCTTGGTGTTTCCCGGAGCAATTCCAGCGGTTCGAATACTGGGCCAGGGAAAGCGTTCACGAACTGGAAAGCTGAATTACAGCAAACGTTCCCGGTAAATAATGGTGCGGTTGTGGTCTCGGCCAGTACTGGCGAGACTTTTGGCCGACGAGATAACAGGGCGAACGTCGCCTATGAGTTCGAATTCGGACCTGGGAACAGCAGGAAGAACAGAGGGAAGAAGCAGGAGGAAGCTCCAGCTCCGGCTGATACAGAAAAGAAAGAACGTTTAGATATAAACGAATTTCGTAGCCGGCAAGTGCCGATACGAGGAGACATCCCGGTTTTTACCCCGGGAAAAATAACCGGTCTTGATGATGACGAAGAGGATCTCTCTCTTGATGGACCGGTAGTTCCGGCTCCAGCTGAACCAGTAGCCAAGCCTAGGAAAAAACCGGCTGATCCGATCACCGAGGCGATCGATAAAGGACGCAAGAAAACAACCAGCGAAGAGATCGAAAGGATCAGGACAGAATTAAGGAAAAGACAGCAGAAGAAAAAATAGAACGCTATCGATATATCTTGCCAGTTTTGTAAGGACCGCAGATCTGCGGTCCTTACTGTTTTGCCTAGAATTCTATCTTCCCCTTGATATTCAGCAAGAACATATTGTAATTATTCAACTCCGGTTTAAGTCTATCCACCTGATTGATCAAGGCTGCAGTTGCGGTCAGGATCAATCTTTGGACCACGGGAGAATCCATGGGGACATTAATATCTACGCTAAGGTCCATAGTTTCTTTAAAGTTATCTACAGATTCGATCTCGGTTTGGGTCAAAGTAAAATTATCCTTGCTGTTATATTTTTGGGCCAGGACGTTGAACCCGAGTCCGGCATTCCCTTCCCTCATCCAGCTGAAATTCACACTTCCCCTGGCCCGTTCCCAGGCCCAGGCTACCGGTTGATAGGTCGCTTTCATGACCGTATGCTGGCCGTTACCCCGGGTATTGGTGTTGTGATCCCAAAGGTTGAGCCACTCTTGATCATAGGTAAAGACCAGGTCGCTCCAAGGCGTATATTTGAGACCAGCTGCCAGCTTTTGGGCGCTGAGCAGTTTGCTGTCAATACTGCTGGTCGCCGGAGTATAAGTATATTGCTCGATATCGGTCAGTTCCAGAGCTGAAGATAAGGTCAGTACGCTAAGCGGCGTAAAGTATACCGTGCCCTTCCCGGTCAAGGTGGAGCGGTTGAAGCGGGAATCAAAAGCGTTCTCTACGAGTTGTACCGAATTCCTGGTGAAATTGGCGGAGCTGGCTTGATAGCTATATTCATCAGCCTTGGAAATATCGCCCTGGATCGTGATCATGTCTAGGGGGCGATAATTAAGCTGGGCGCTGTTACCTTTGGAATAGATGAAGATCGAAGAAGGTTTGTTGAATTCCAGGCGGAAAGTCTCTCCATAATTCGTCGCTCCGCTAATGCTGGTGATATTGATCAAGGGGAAAGGCTGGGACCAGGTCCCTGAAATATTATTGGCCATACGGTATTCATCCTTGTTCTGGTTCGCGGTAGAAACGCTGGTCGTATCATAAATAAAATCTTGGCCGCGCGTATACGCATCGCTTAAGGAAAGATTAGGCAACAAATTTACGCTATAGTTGGCGGCCCAGCTTTGGGAGTCGGCGATAGTCGCCCTGGTATTCACCGAAGTCGTCAGGTTATTGCTGGCCAAAGTTTCTTCTGTTATATCCTTGATCAAGGAAAGATTTGTGTTGCCGTTCAATGAACCCAGGCTGATCTGGGTCCAGGGTATGCCTAAATAATAAGTGTTGGATTGCAAGCTCCAGGTCTGTTTTTGATAGGGATGGCTGATAAAGCTGTCCTTGACCAGGCCAAAGGTCTGGACCGAACTGATATCCTCGTTGAGTTTGTCCTGATAATAATAATTAATGTTCAATAAAGAAAAGGGACTGGAAGACAGCGTATAGTTGAGGTCTTTTTCTTCGGACAGGGTGTAGTTTGCCGAGATCGTGGCATCGGTCATATTATCGCGTTCGGAGTAACGGTTGTTCAGATTCAGGTCCGTCATGGTGATCAGTGAGAAAAAGTTGAAACCTGTGAACCTCAAGGTGCTGCTGCGGTTACTGCGCAGGTCTTTTTGATTGCTGTAATTGTAAAAATTAACCTGATTAGAGAAGTTTACGCCTACCAGATTCCAGGGGTTGATCCTGGCATCAAAGCCTTGCCGGTCATCGACATCAGGCGTATAACCGGAATAAGCTAACTGGCTCTCCGCGTGATATAAGGTGCCGTGCGTGAACAGGTTGGAGAACGCTGAGTCTTGCCAGCCTGGCGTATAGTTATAATCAAAAGACCAATTCTTCACTTCCTGCAAGTTCACGGTATTTGAACTGACCGTCTGGTCGCTTTGGGACAGATATCTGCTATAGGAATAATCGGTCAGGGTATTGATCTGGCTGATCGGACTATAAGTAATGTTGATCTTGCTGATGGAATTTGTCCCGTAATTGTTCAAGTTGGCATTGGGTATGCCGGACGGCCGGTAAGCTGATGATTTACTTTCCTGAAAGTCACTGCTCAATTTGAACTGGGCATAGGGCGTATAGGTATTCTGCAAATGCAGCCAGCTGGCATCAGAGCCTGTTTGAGCTATGCTGTCCGAGGCATTGGCTCTGCTCGCTTCAAAAAGCGTTGGGTAATTAAAGAGGTCAAAAGTATAGCTCATGGCTTGTTTATAGGAATTATTTGCTACTTCCCTGGCATTAAAGGTCGAAGATGTGGCATGAGCTGTATCTCCTGCGTTACTCTGTTCGTGGCTTAAGAGCATCTGTCCTGTATTTAGGGGTTTGAAACTGAGCGTATATCTTTGATATAAACTGCTAGAGTCATATTGCTTATTGTCGGCATCCTTGAGATGAGCGATATTTTTTCTTAGATCAGAAGTAAAGAGTAAATGTTTGTTGGGCTGGTATGTAGCAGTTCCTCCATATTCAGATGTCCCTTTGCTCTGGACAATATTGCCAAGGGGATTGAAATTCTGATCTATGTCAGAATAATAGCCGGCTAAATTCCAGGAGCCGGTCTTGCCGGCGGCCTTGACCTTTAAGGCATTCCCCGCGTCGGTGAACTGCTGCTGCTGGGCCTGGCTGTTCACATAATATTTATACTTAACCTTGATAGTATCAGAAGTTTGCGGGACCAGACCGTTGCGGAAACGCAAGTATCCGGCCTGGTAATTCAGACTGTATTGATCATTGCCGATCAGGGTTTCCTGGCGGTTGGCATTGATGATCGATACCTGGTCGCTGTCTTTCACGATGTTTTGACGGGTAAGGGAGTATCGGTCAGCAGGATTACCGCTGCCCAAGATAGAATCCAGGGCATCGGCGATACCGCGGTTCATCTGTTTTTCGCTATGAGCGACTTCTCCCTGCAAACTGAAATTAGTTCCCAGATTAAGTTTGACCCTCATATCCATGACCCTTTGGGCAACATCTCCAGCATCAGCAAAACTGCCAGGAGCATACTTGTAACTCGCCATGATCTCGGTATTCTTCAGGTCGGTCCAGTCCCGGGTCGTTACCACGCCGGAACTGTTATAGTTCGTGGAAACAAAATCTATCCTGAACTTACTGCCGTTATCCAGATAGGAGATCCGGTAATTGATCGTAGGTAATAAAGCAAAGTTGTCCGCACTTCCCAGACTCCTGGTCTTGACCGTAAGGGTGTTATATATGATCGGCAGATATTGTGCGCGGTAATCCGGATCATCTGATTCGATATATTGCTTGGGCGTATTGCCTACGGTATAGCGCCATTGGGCGTCAAAACCTTTTAACAAGGTGTAACTGGCAGTGGCGCTGGTCGCGGAGGTCATTAAAGCAAGAATATTTGCGGAAGTGATGGTGATCTTGCCCAGAAAACTGTCTAAAAGGTAATCTCCGGAAACGACAGCGCTGCCGGCAATGGATAAGGTAAAAGGCTTATCGGTATTGATCGGTATCTTGCTTGCAGGCAGATA
>JBAZXJ010000058.1:4287-7948 GCA_041659865.1 Candidatus Margulisiibacteriota bacterium
ATAAAAGGGCTTTGCACGTTGAGCAGATTATCGTAGGTGAAATTTAGCGTTGATGTCCCGGCCAGGATAACTTCTTCCGTTGTTTCCTTGCTGGTCTTGCTCCTTTCTTCCAGATAGCTTGCCCCGACCGTATATAGTTCCGGACGGACCTGCAGGTCCCGGGTAGGCATGGTCATGATCTGGTATTTATAATTTACCAGCAGGTTGGATACCGGATATATCTTGGTGTTAAATTGCATCCTGCCGGTAAGATAATCCAGATCGTAATCCAGTCCCCTGAACAGTTTTTGCTGATCGAGGTAGACGGTCTCACTTTTACGGATCAGCGGTTTGTTCTTTAAAAAGAAGGGGCCGACAGTCCCGTTGCCCCGGACGTTTTCAGTAACCTCCTGATTCTGCAAATAGCGGTAAGTGATCTTGATATCGTCAGATGGTATCAGGGCATAAGAAATTATCTTCAGCCGGCCTTCCAGATAATTCAAATAGTAATCAAAATCTTTTTGCAGGATAAAACCATTTAGGACCACCTGCTCACTGCCGATCTCGATCGGTTTCTGTTTCAGGTAGAATACCTGCTTGCTGTCATCACTGCCGGCATCAAGTTCGGCGGCAAAGGCCCTGATGTCTTCGCTGGGGATGGCGTTCTGCTGAACCTGTTTAGCCAAGATCTCAGCTGGGGACAGAACCTTGTATTTTACAGGGTAACGATGGGTCTGCCCGCCGACCTGAAAGAAGACCAGGGCGTTATAATAGCCGGGATTAGCGCTTGGCGAAACCGGCAGAAAACCGGTCAGCTGCAGAGGCTTTCTCATTTCGATCTCTTCGCGGGTCGGCGTATAGAGTAAACGCAAGTTATAAATATTCGCTGTGCTCGGTCCGTTCTGGATCCAAACCCGCCGGACCACAAAAGGAGTGATAGCATTAATGGTCACGAACCCGCCCGGGACAGTATCAGCCAGATCGATCTTGAAATCATGGCGAATAACGAAACGGTAATCCAAAGAGGGCACCGCCGGTCTTAGGTTGACCTTGGTGATCAGAAAATTTTCGCTGGTGGTTTCCGAGATCGGTACCGGGTCCGGAGGGGTGGCCGCGGAGTAATCGACCTGAAAACCGGTAAAGCTCATTTTGCCCAAGGTCGGGATCAGGTCCTCTATTGGATTGGTGAATTCGTAGGTGATCTCGATCAGGTCAGTGGCGTTCATGATCCGGCTAAAGGAGATCACCCCGTCATAGTTATTGACCGTATATTCGCTGTCCGGATATCCGACCTGATTGACCCGGACCTTGACCGAACCTGGCAGAATATACCTTTGACCAAGGCTGTAATCCTTACTGCCATTACCGACTAAGGTGACCAGTTTTGCTGTGCTGCGTTCTTTGGCGGTAACTACCTTGAGTTTATAATCTTTACCTTTGGAGTCGGCCATGAACCCGTCCATGGCCTTGTTAAAAGCGACGAATTCACTGCCGGTGAATTCCGCGTTGAAGTGGCCGAAGTTGAGTTCATTTTCACGGTACTTCACGTTGATATCGTAGCGGTCGGGGAAATCCGGCTCTTGTTCCAGGGAGTAGGACACAGAAAGATCTTCACTTAATTTACCGGCTATATATAAGGAAAGCCGTTCTTCCCATTTAAAAGCCTGGTTGCGCAGGTTGGTCGGGAATCTGCTGTATAGCGATTGCTGTTTAGCCAGTTCGGCGTTACCGCCCAAACTGCTCTGGGTCAGGTTGTATTCCTTATAGCCCATGATATCGAGCTGGGGATATTCCTCAGCTTTGACCAGGCTGGTTAAAACCAGGGTTAACAGCATAAGGCTGGCGACAAAAGGTTTTAGTTGCTTGAACATACTTTGGCAATTCTACCAGAGAGAAGCAGAATAGGACAGATTGAAAGACAAGAACGCAGGAAAGGCATGAATGTAAGAATAAGTAACCATTCCGTCATTGCGAGGAGTCCTGCATCAGGGCGACGTGGCAATCTCGTTAAAGTAGATTGCTTCGTCGGATGCCTCCTCGCAATGACGGAGCTTATTACATTTCTACAACGTACTTGATCCCGAGAGTCGCCCCAGGCATTGGGTATTTATAGCTTTCCTCATATTCATAATTCAATACATTGTTGGCGTACATGGTAAAACTGCCGTAAGCATAACTCAGGTCCAGCGTCCAGTAAGGACGGAGGTCGATCCCCGCATATTCGCTAGGCCTTTGGGCTGTGTAATTGATCCGGCCGGCTAATTTACCCCAGCTATTAGTCCAGTCGCCGGACAGACATACCTTATACTTCGGCCGGTACATCAACCAGCTGCTGGTGCTTTCATCCAAAGCATCAGTAAGATAGGTCAGATTGAAATTGTAATTTATACCGCTGTTACAGCGGCCACTATGCTCAAATTCCAGTCCGGACAGTTTGGCCTGGAAAACGTTAGCCGCGGCCCAGGAGCTGGGGCTGGAGAACTGGAGCTTCCATTGCAGGAGGTTGCGGATGTTCTTTTGGAAGAAGGACAGCCTGGTCTTGGAGTTCGTATTCGATGCGGATAGTTCCAGGTCGAAGCTGTGTGCCTCTTCCGGCTTAAGCCCCGGGTTGCCACCCCAGGTTGAGTAGAGATCGTTGATGTTGGGTGCGCGATATGAAGTGCCATAGGAAGTTTTTACCCAGATATCCGGATACAGCTCCAGTGCAGAACTTAATTTATAGGTATTGGCGTTGCCAAATTCAGAATGATCGTCTCTTCTTACGCCGATATTCATTTTTAATTTAGAACCTAGGTCGAACTCATCATTTATATATATTGACCGTGACTCGACTGTCTTGTTCGGCGAGACATCTGTGCTATTAGGCCGCGCGGCGGATCTATCCATACCAACTACGATCGAATTTCCTGCCACGGTGAAGGCGTGCTGATAGCCTGCTATATTCGTCCAGCTCTGGTATTGGTAGGTCCAGGGTCCCCAAGAGGTAGAACCCCAGCCAAAGAAATCGTAACCAGTCTGGGAAAGGTAGAGCTTGGACCTGCCGGCAAGTCCCAGGTCAAGATCGGCTGATTCCTGCAGGGTGTAACCCTTGTCCTGCTGTTCGGACGGGCTGCTGCCGATCTGTCCGGGATTGCCTCGTTGGGAATAATAGCTGGAAAAGTTCAGTTTTACTGTAAAGTCGTCATTTGGATAGGCGCTGAGCTCTCCGGAAAAATTATTGTTATCCAGATAGGAAAAAGGGCGAAATCCGTCGTATTTAGCGGTCGTATAGTTCAGGCGGTGACTGAAATGTTCGCCATTTAGCGAATGTTCAAGAGTAACGCCCCGGTCATTATTGCTACCATAATTCAATTTGACCCTGGTCTTGTTGTCAGGTTTTTTCGTGATGATATTGATCACCCCGCCGACCGCGTCCGCGCCATAGATCGCCGACATACCTCCGCGATAGATCTCTATGCTCTCGATATTATCCGGATCGATATTGCTGAAATCGACGGCGCCGAAGATCGGTTCCCTAAAAGGGATGCCGTTGAGTAAAGTGAGCGTTTCAGCTGAAGCCGCGCCTTGGATCATGATCGAACCTACCCCTGACTTTGAGCCGTAGCGTTTGACCTCAAGACCTGGCTGGGTGGAAAGAATATCCGGTACGGTCAGGTCCTGGTACTTTTTTATATCGTCTCTG
>JBAZXJ010000059.1:0-827 GCA_041659865.1 Candidatus Margulisiibacteriota bacterium
CGCGGTCAAGATGCTCGGGGAATTCGGCTTTAGTCCTAATTCACTTTCCGCCAGTCTGCACGAAGACCACAGCCAGGATGTCGTACTTTTCCTGACCGGGGCGCTGGCTGATATTTCTCCAGGATCTAAAGCCCGTAGCATGTTCCAAGAAGCCCTGCGGGTGATCAAGCCGGAGGGCAAGATCGTGGTCGGGAATTTCTTTCATTACTGGGAGAAAGAAGAGGATGCGACCCTCAAGACGATCCAGAGCGTTCTGGCCAGGGACTGCAAGGGCTTGATGGAAATGCAGGAGATAGCCCAGTTGAGGATCGATAACTATTATGAAGCCAAGGTCTACTCCGTCATCAAGGCTATGGCCAGAACACAAATGAATACGGCTACAGCACAGATAACTTCCAGGTCCGCAAGGATCAGTTAAACACTTAGCTTCATCCCTCCTGACCGATAAAGTGAAAAGAAGTTCTACCTGGTGAAACGAAAAGCCCATACAACACTGCCTTATAACAACCTCCTAAGCTCAGAAATACGAACGGATCCTTGAAGTTCAGCTCAAAGAAAATGAAATTATACCAGTCGGTACTCGATAATATATATGCAAAAGGTCTGGTTCGAACACTGTTAGGGCTAGCTCCGACCAGCTAAGGGTCAAATCAATCAGGAGGTAAATAATGTACAGAAAAATAATCGATATGATAGCTCGTTCTATTCATGGTGATCAAGGACTTGATGCAGGTTCAGAGCGTGGCCCCGTTTCAGGCCATAAAACCAGTAATGAATATTCCGAATCCGAACTAAAGCTTATGGCCAAGAGCCCGGATCGCAATGTG
>JBAZXJ010000059.1:837-3647 GCA_041659865.1 Candidatus Margulisiibacteriota bacterium
AAAAATGCCAGGATAAAGAATTGCTTTTGCAACTTGCCCTGGATGATTCAGCTTTGGTGGCTTCAGCTGGGTATAAGGCTTTATCCAAGTTTAAATTGACGGAAGCTGATTGCGGGATCTTGGCCCGTAGCAAGAGCGCAAAGTTACGCGAATTAGCCGCACGCAACAGTCATGACGCCGATTTATTATTGGGTCTGCTAAGGGATGATAATGATTCTGTTAGCGGATACGCAGGTATACATATATCAAATTGTGAATTGCCAGAGAGTACTTGTAGTCAAATGGCTTCAAGCAATATCGCGAAGATCAGGAAAGCGGCAGCAGAGAGCAGTCATGATAAGGAAACCTTGATACGTTTAGCGCAAGACACTAATCAATTCGTAGAATGGGCGGCACTAGAACGGCTGGAAAGCATAGCGCTGACAGGGGATGACCAGCGAAGACTGGCGACCAGCGATACAATTGATGCTCGCATATGGGTAGCGAGAAGATCCCAGGACAGAGAGTTGTTGAGGGATCTGATATTGGACCATTGCAGCGAGGTGGTCCAAAAGGCAATGTCTAATCTGCAAAGAACAGGGTTAACAGAGAAGGACTATCAGGTCATAGCCAAAGCCTATCACCCGGAAGCCAGGTTATTTTGCGCGAAAAATTGCGGGGAGATCGGGATATTATCAGGACTTGCGGCAGATGCTTGTCATGAGGTCGCTTATGCGGCAACTCAAAACATCAAGAAAAGGGCATCAAAGGAGACAGACCTGAAGATCATGGCTAAAAGCCAGAGCGGGGCGGTACGCGCATTGATCGCAGGAAAAGATCCAGGCAAAAGCTTATTGCTGGAATTGATCAGAGATAATGATAAAGAAGTAAGGAACGCAGCCGAAAATAAATTGCGCCAAATGAAATTAACGGGGACTGATCTTGTAGCAATGGTGCTGAGCAGTAGCAGAACAATACGGCTGCTTGTCATTGAACAAAGCCAAAACAAGGAATTATTGCTGCAATTGATCACAGAGGAGAATAGTGATGTAGCAATGTCCGCGCTGAATAAATTGCTCCAGATGGACCTTCAAAAGGCCGACTTCAAAATGTTGATATCGATCGGGGCGGTGGTCGTTCGTGAATATTTTGCTGACAATAGCAAAGATATTCAGATCTTGTCGGTCTTGGCAGCGGATGCGATCAATGAAGTCGCCTGTGCTGCTGTGAACAATCTGCGGAACAGAACGTTCAATACTGCCGAACTGAATGTTCTGGCAAAAAGCCCAAGCAGCGAGGTGCGTAAACTGGTCGCCGAAAAAAGCAGTGACGTTGAGGTCTTGATCCTGCTGGCAGCAGATGAAGATCACAAGCTGGCGCATATTGCCCAAACTAAAATAGCCAGTATGGAACTAAGTGAAGCTGAGCTAAGGATCATGGCCAAGTGTCCTGTTGATACGGTACGTGAATTGGCTGCGAACAAAAGCCGGGACAAGGAACTGTTACTTAAACTGGCAGCAGATAGCAGTCACCTGGTTTTTTATGCCGCGGTCAACAATACTGTTATCTCCGGTTATTTTCAGGACCAATTCATGAACGAACAGATGGTCGGTTTTGAAAAGAACGATGGTTACTATAGTTTATGGGTGTGGGCCCAGCCTCGATTACAAGCAGTAGTTGAGGACCAGGCTGCGATCGAATGGACGGGAAAGTCCCCTGTATACTGCAGCCTAGTCGGGGGAAAGTTCGCCTATATCAGCGCGCCTGCAAAGAACAAGATATTTGAAATTCAGGAGATAAGCATACCCTTGCAGAGATCGGTCGAACCAGGAAAATATATCAATCGGGACGGTTTCGTGTTATCCCCACTAATGAGCAGTTGGGCGGACCATGTTTTTAATCAGGTCCGAAATGGTATGCCGGTCTTTGCAGATCCAGTAAAAATGAGAGATATGTATAAAAAGTTCACCGGAGAAACATCCGGTGAGACCAGGGCAAAGGACCAGCCGATAGTTTACCGCCACTGGGGGCAGCATTATCTGGCGGCATTGCAGCCTTACGATATCAAGGAAGCGAAATTATTCGGCTCAGGCGGCTCCTATAAGCTTTTCTTTTTCAAGGCCAATGAAACGATCAAGAATGATTATGTGATCGCGGAATTTGACCAGCCGGATAGAGCGACCTTTATCATCGAGAAAGACAAGTTAGGTTTATTAGGCGATCTTTCGCGTATGGAATTGTTCCGAACAAAACCTGATGGCTTCATCGCCAGGATCTATCATATTGAAGGAGAAGAGAGAACGGCGGAAGACCATAAAAAGTGGAAAGATAAATTGCTCAAACTATTAGGGTTCAAAGACTAAGGATCTCTTCTAAGTCTTCACAGAATTGACCTGGCTTGGCCAGGCCTCTGGCAGCACCTGTTCATGCCTATCGGTTGACCGGTGGGGGAGGCCAAACTAACCACTAAACGCCATTGCAACTTTTTGCCCCTGTTCACGATAATATAGGTGAGGGGGAAAGTATATGAGGATCAACCCGGTCAATATAGGCATCAGTAATTCAATATACAACCCGGTACGCTGGGTAGGCAGTGGCCCTGCGCCCCAGGCTAGCCCCGGGAACGTAACGGATCAATACGTTAGATCCCAGTTGGTAACCCCATATGAAACTACCAATACTGCTAATCCTGGCAGTAAGGCCATCGCCGTAGCTAACTTCGCCGCCGCGGATATGGATATCTGGAAAACCATCAAGAAGCAATTTGGTATAGAATTGATAAATACCGTTGAATCCCGTTTTAGCCGTAAGGAACTGGAACTGATCCTGAA
>JBAZXJ010000059.1:3657-7906 GCA_041659865.1 Candidatus Margulisiibacteriota bacterium
CCATGGTCAAAGCTTATAGTCTGGGGCTGGATATGGAAATGATGCTGACCAAGACCAACGGCAAGCAAGTCTTGGGCGCCTACGACAAGACCCATAAAAGAATATATCTGTTCGACGGCTGCGATCTGGATTCAATGCGTCAAACTCTTTTGCATGAGATCGGTCATGCGGTCCATTCCTACTGTGTTGATAGCAAGGCAATATTAAAGACCGCGAAAAAAGCCGGCTGGCAGTTAAAAGAATTTCGCTCGACGTTCTTGGCAGATAACACGATGTACCCGATCGTGCTCCAGGCCCGCGATGCGGATAGCAAAGCCTGGGAGGATGCCCTGCAGATCTTTTCCGAAAGGGAATTGAAGAATAAACGGACCGCTGACGGCCGATACGTTCTGGAGGCACCTGCTAAATATTTGAACCGTTTGGAATATCAAAACCCTCTTGAGACCTTCGCCTGCATGTACGAGCAGCAGTACAGATAAGCTGCGCGCTGGGTCACTGAGTAGCCAGCCGTAGCTCCTGGCGAAGGCTGGCGTATCGAAGTGCCCGCCTGACAAAATACGTTCTCACTGCCTACCGAGCAATCTTCATCTGGCCTGCGGCCGGCTTTTTTTATGCAGGGCTCTGCCCCGCACCCCGGGGATATTTCTTTTTGATGGCAAAAAGAAACATTCCATAAAGAAAAACCACCTAACACCTACGGTTTTAGGAATTCCCTTAGCGTATACCAGCCGCCACTCGGGGCAGCTCGTCCAGTACCCTTTATATTTTTTACTGCAGGTCTGGCCAATCTGCCATCTCCCCACCACCCCTATGTTGAGGGCGTATTCAAAAGAAACAAGAACCTCAGTCCCCAATGCACTCCAAATGCCGATTGCTTAATATCCCCATATTCATGTTAATATATATGTAATAAATATTTGAAGGAGATCTCTGTGAGGAAATTACTATTTGGCTTCTTGGTCTTGATGATGGTTTCGGTCGTGATCTTTGCTGTACCAAATCAGCTAACCTATTCGGGGAGATGATTGCAGAACGCCGCGCTGGTGAAGTCTGCCCTGCAGATGGATTTTTATATTTATAATCATCTTACAAACGGCAGTGTATCAAATGTTCTCTGGTCGACGACGAACGTTAACGTAGATGTTAACCAAGGGATCTATAGCGTATTTCTGGGTGACGACCGCAATCCGATCAGTCCGAACGTGTTCGTAACTGACAATGCCTATTTGCAGGTCGTGGTCGGTGGCGAGACGTTGGCCCCGCGGACCAAGATCAACAGCGCAGGGTATGCCTTACAGGCTGGGGGCTTAAGTGCGGGCGGGGTGGAGGCGTTAACGGTTTCGACGAACGGGAACATCGGTATTGGTACAACTGACCCCAGAGCAAGTCTGCAGATCGGAGGCAGCGGTGTTCTCCAGGCGATCAGCAACAGCGAGTTAGGTCTTAGAACAAATGGGTATTATGACGGTACGAATAATCGATATATCAACGCTTCAGGAAAAACAGCTTCCTTGATACTGGGGAGCACTAAAGGTGATTTTACTTTTTACACATCTGATGATCCTTCCAGTGGGGCGAATTCTTTAGCAACGATCACCTCGAAAATGTACATTGGGAATACTGGCAACGTTGGTATCGGAACGGTTAATCCAGAAGGATTGCTACACATATACAAATACGGGAACCCTAAATTAATTATCCAGAATGTTGCAAGTGCAGATAATGCTGAGGCCTCGCTGGAATTTACTTTAAGAAATGCTCTTGCAAATACCGGAACGACAAAAATAACATCATATACTAAGGCTGGTGCGGGCTGGATGGCAGGACTCCGTTTTTCAACAATGTCCGGGAGTATAAATCCAAGAATGGATATAACCCCTGAAGGCAACGTTGGCATCGGCACGACGGCACCTGCGACCAGACTGGAGGTTGCCGTAGATGGAGATGCTAGTAATATTTATAATACGGCATATCGTAATAATAGCGGACAGGCTTCCTTTTGCGCACGGTTCGCCAGGGGGGCCGCTGCTGCTCCCTTGATAGTTGCCAACGGAGACGTGATCGGAACATTCAGTTCTCAGCCACATAATGGGAATAACTTTAACATGGGGACAGCGATGATATATACAAAAGTAAATGGAACAGTATCTTCGACTAATATTCCCACTGATATCGTTTTTGGTACGGATGCCGCAGGAGTGGCCTATAGCGCAAGTAAAGCAAAGATGGTCATTGCCAGCAGCGGCAACGTCGGTATCGGGACGACTAACCCCTTGGCGCCGGTTCATATATATTCCAGCGCTGCTGCCAGTCCGACCGGACAAGTAGGCTTGATATTATCCTCTCTTTCGGCAGGAGCTGTTGTCGGCAGCG
Organism: Candidatus Margulisiibacteriota bacterium; assembly: GCA_041659865.1. GTDB lineage: Bacteria > Margulisbacteria > JBAZXJ01 > JBAZXJ01 > JBAZXJ01 > JBAZXJ01. The sequence goes on from JBAZXJ010000059.1 coordinate 6,031, forward strand.
GACCATATCTGCGCTTTGATAATGGCCTTGGTAATATTGAGATAGGCAGGATCTCTTCGGTATCCGAAGCTGGGGGTTACGTCGGGCTGGCCTTTTACACCCATAATGCGGGTGTTACCAGCGAAAGCGTAAGAATTAGAGCTGACGGCAAGGTCGGGATCGGTACAACGAACCCAGGAGCCAAGCTCGACGTGAACGGCGATATCAATTATGTTGCAGATGCAACGGTAAGGCGTGTTCATAATGATGCTGCCAGTTCAGTAAAAACAACCGGAGGGTATATCTATTTCGGCACATCCTGGGCCAATATTGATACAACTTATTTCAAGGTGGATCTGCCTACTGCGGGGACGTATTTGCTCTACGGAAACTTCAGGGCTCTGCATTTTGGAACGGCAAGTTGTTATGCTAAGGTCAGGTTGTATAACAATACGGATGCCAGCGTTGTGCCAAATTCGGACCGAATGCTTATCGAGGTGCAGAATACGTCTATTGGTTATATAAATATGATGACCAGTGCTCTTTGGAGAGTTAGTGTAACGGCGGCGAAAACAATCTATCTGCAGGGGTATTGCGGTGCAGCCAATATGGCTGGTCTGGTAGCCGATGTAAATGGCTATGATGAGTTCGGGTATATCCGACTGAATTAGAAATTAGTGTAAAGAGCAAAGGTAAAGGGCACGCGGAGCGTGCCCTTTGTATTTTATAGGTTTACAGCCATAACAGGAAAGCCAAGACCGCTAGTTTGAACATATAGATCACTTCCTAATATATATATTCCCAGGGGATCGAGATCGTATACATATTTTAGGCACAAAGGGAAAGCTCCTGGTCACTGAGTAGCCCCGCCCTGGGGGCGTATCGAAGTGACCCTCGACAGCGCAATGCGCGGTCACTCAGCGACCCAGCGAGGGGGTAGTGCCACCACCCGCCTCCGCCTGGATTCCCGCCTGCGCGGGAATGCAAATCGAGCAGCTCTATGGTTTGAGAGATTGCCACGTCGGATGCCTCCTCGCAATGACGGGGCTGTATTCCTGTAATCCGGATTTATGTTAAAATAACCCAATGTCCCAACAAGACCGCGACCTAAGCACTCCTCTCCAATACCTAAAAGGCGTAGGCCCTAAACTGGCGGAGCTTTTTGCCAGCCGGCTGGAATTGAATACGGTGAAAGATCTGCTGTTCTATTTCCCTCGGGCTTATGATGACCGGCGCAATATCCAGACCATCAAAGAACTCAAGCTCGGCGAAGTGCAGATGGTCCTGGGCAAGGTGGTTACTTTGACGGATGAAAAAAAGGGCCGGCTGAATATTCTTAAAGCGGTTCTGGAACAGGACGGCCGTTATCTGACCCTGGTTTGGTTCAACCAGCCTTTCTTGAAGAAGCTTTTGCACCGTGCAGTGCCACAACTCGTACCCCAGGATACTGAGAAGCAGGAAGAGGTCCAAATCTTCGCCAAGGGCAAGGTAGATATCAATTCCTACACACGCGAATTGCAAATGAGCGTGCAAGAGTTCGAGCTGATCGATGATGTCAAAGATAATCTGAGCCTGGGGCGTGTTGTGCCGATCTACGGCCTGACCGAAGGGCTCTTCCAAAAAAAGATCCGCAGTCTGGCCAAGAGCGCTTTGGATATTTATCTGGAAGCGGTACCGGAACATTTTACAGAAGCCGATCTGAAGAAATACGAAATTGAATTCATCCAGCAGGCGGTCAGCGATATGCATTTTCCCCGCGGGAGGGAAGAATGGAAGAAGGCGCACGACCGGCTGGTCTTTGAAGAGTTCTTTCGTTTTTATTTGCGCCTGTTCAGTATCCGCAAGGACCTGCAAAAAGCTCCGGGGATCAGTTTTAATATGGAAGACGGTTTATATA
>JBAZXJ010000060.1:0-7889 GCA_041659865.1 Candidatus Margulisiibacteriota bacterium
AGGAGCAAGCTCTTCGGCAGCTACGAAATGAGCTGGTGGGCTCACAATGACCTGATGGAGGTCGATCAGCCTATGGGGGCGGCACTGATGGTGCGTAAAAATATCATCGATCAGATCGGTCTGATGAATGAGCAGTTCTATATGTTCTTTGATGAGGTTGATTGGTGTTACCGGATCAAACAGGCCGGACATAAGATATTTTTTCTGCCTGAAGCCGAAATCATCCATCATGGCGGACAAAGTATCCGAAGCGCGGAAATGCGTATGTCGTATTATTGGCATCGCAGTTTGAAAAAGTTCTTTTGGAAACATTACCATATCCCTGAATGGGTTACAGGGGTGATCCTTGGGCTTACTTTTGTAGTTAAATTATTACTGACCCTGCTATTATTACTATTATTGATCTGGGGTTTGATCAAACTATTAACATGAAAAAAATACTTGTGATCAGTAACGGCAAAGGCGAGGACTCTATAGCTGTAACGATACTTCAACAGCTCAGGTCTTTATTACCTGCCAATGACTTTAGGTTTATGGCTCTGCCTGTGGTTAGTGACGGGAGTGCTTATAGTAAAGCAGGCATAGAAGTATTAGGTCCAAAAACGAATCTCCCCAGCGGAGGGTTTGGCTTTCAGAAGTTTTCCAGCTTTATCGATGATATGCGGGCGGGATTGGTCCTTGATCTATATACCCGCTGGCGTGCCCTGAAAGATTCACGAGCAGACTACATCCTCGCCTTTGGCGATATCGTAACTGTCCTGCTGGCGCTGGTCACTGGCCAGCCTGTGATCCATATTGGCACAGCTTACAGCGTGCATTTGCGTAAGATATTCTGGCTAGAAAGATACTTCTTCCTCCGCTGTTCTCTGGTCCTGTGCAGGGATGAAGCAACGGCAGTACACATGAGGAAACAACATATTAAGGCTGTCTGCCTGGGTAATGCCATGATGGATGATCCGCTGTTGCAGGTAGAACCGGCGGACTTTCCTCCGGATAAGATACTGATCGCGCTGGTGCCAAGTTCCCGTCTGGATGCTTATACTAATCTGCAAAGGCTTCTGGAAGTTGCAGTTCATATTCCTGAACAAGATAAACTTGCTTTCATTGTATCGGCTGCGCCGAATCTTGATCAAGAAAGACTAAAGAATATAGTTGAGCCCTTTGTCGGCAAATTGACGATATCCTTGTTTAACGGGAAATTAGGCACGGTCATCAGCAGAGCCAGGATCGCTCTGGGGATGACCGGTACCGGTAATGAACAGGTTGCCGGCCTGGGCAAGGCTATGGTCCTGCTAAATGGCGGAGGCCCGCAATCCAACAGCGCCAGGCTGATCCATTACCAGAAACTTTTGGGAGAAGCGGTATTTGTGCCGCAGGGCAGCGCTCAGGAGATCGGCCGGCAGATCTCGGCTCTCTTAATAGATGAAAGTCGTTTGGCCAGGATAGGGCAGGTCGGCAGGGAACGCATGGGAATTGCCGGAGCGGCGGAGGCTATGGCCAAAGCTATTAAGGAACAGTTGATCTAATGAAGGACGACTGGGGCCAGATCAGTAAGTCCTTTTCTCTGCTGTCCCAGATCGGTCTGATGATGGCTTTAAATATCCTGGTCTTCTTTCTTGCCGGCAGATGGCTGGATGGGGTTCTGCACAGCAAGGGACTATTCCTGATAATATTTATCCTGCTGGGGATATTTTCTGGCTTCTTTAATGTGTATAAAATAATTATGAATGTAATGAAGGATTGAACATGGAAGAAGATCTTTTACGATTAAGACACCGGACCATCGGTTGGACACTTTTGGTGAATATCATTCTTTTTTGTCTGACATATTTTGTTTTTCCGAGTATCGCCTGGGGGTTTATTTTTGGCATGTGTTTTGGCTTGATCGCTTTCAATCTAAAGGCTGGCCGGCTCCTAAAGCAGGCCGGACAAGGTATTGCGCCGAAACCGGCAATGCAATTTATGAATTCTTTACTGCGTTATTTTGTTTTTGCCGTTGCCATTTTTCTTGCGCTCCAATACAATGAGCTTAATATCATTGCCACTATGGCAGGTTTGTTATCGGTTAATCTGGTAATGATTATTTTGAGCGTTATGGAGCAATAAAAAGTGCAAAGTATCGGTGAAGTTCACAGGATAATGTTCTCGCTTTTTGGCTTAGATCTAAGCTTTGCACCTGAAATGCTTTTTGTGACCTGGATCGTTATGGGGGTATTGGTCTTGCTTGGCTATTTGGGCGGTAGAAATTTATCCGAGGTGCCTGGCGGACTGCAGAACTTCTGGGAAGTGATCATTAGTTTTTTAGATGAACTGGTCCAGTCAACGCTTGGCCGTAATGGCCGCCGATATACTCCCTTGATCTCCACTATTTTTCTGTTTGTCCTGTTCTCCAATTTACTCGCAATAATTCCTCGTCTGGAAGAACCGACAAAATTCCTGAGTACGGATCTGGCCCTGGGCATAATGGTCTTCATCGTTGTCCATTTCTCTGCTGTCCGGAGTCTTGGCTTCAAGGGCTACCTGAAACACTATTGCGACCCTGTGTTCCTATTTGCCCCGCTGCATATCGTTGGGGAAATGGCCAAGCTGGTCTCGCATTCCTTTCGTTTATTCGGCAACATTTTGGGCGGCTCGATAATCATGGTGATTTTAGGCTATCTTTCCAAAAACCTCTTTCTGCCTATTATCCTCCAGCTGTTTTTTGTGCTTTTAGCCGGTTCGATCCAGGCTTTAGTTTTTACCGTACTTGCTGTAACATATATCTCGTTGTGGCGTAAGGAAGAGGGACATTGATGGACGTTAATCTCTTAAAGCTTGGTTCAATGCTCGGTGCCGGGATCGGCATGGGTTTTGGTGCCATGGGGGCGGGTCTTGGCGAGGGAATGATCGCGGGTAGTGCCAATAAAGCGCTGGAGAGACAGCCAGGGAATTACGGCAATATCCTGAAAATGATGCTGATCGGCCAGGCTGTTGCCGAGACAACCTCTATCTTTGCCATTCTGATCGCCCTGATCATGCTTTTTCAAAAAGGGGACGGTACTATTATTTCCTTTTTTTCGCACATCAGCGCCGGGATCGCCATCGGTGTTGGTACTTTAGGTGCGGGGCTTGGTGGTGCGTTGCCTGCTGCGGCCTCTTGTGAAGCCGTTGCCCGTGAGCCGCATGTGATGAACAAGGTGATGATGACCATGCTGGTCGGCCAGGCCGTAACGCAATCCAGCGCGATCTATGCTATGGTGATAGCGTTGATATTGATCTTCTTGGTTTAGATGAAAGGAAAAAAAGTAAAGAATAAAAGAAGTAAAGAAGTATAAGGATTTGGATAAAACGCTGATCATTCTTTCAATACTTCTTTAATTCTTTACTTCTTTACTTCTAGTTAACAAAAAATAAAAAGGGAGGTAATAAAAATGGAACCAACAACAACAGCCGCTGTAGCTTCAGCGATCTCGGGTGCGGATATCGTCAGGACAGCCGCTGTGATCGGCGCAGGTGTTTCGATGGGCTTTGGTGCGATCGGCGCAGGTCTTGGCCAGGGTTATGCCGCAGGTAAAGCTTGCGAAAGTATCAGCCGGCGTCCGGACCAGGCTAACCTGATCACCAGAACGATGTTGATCGGCCAGGCCGTAGCAGAAACGACCGCTATTTATGGTTTGGTCGTGGCGCTGATCTTGATATATGTAGTTAAGTAGATAGCAGATAGTGATCGCGGACTAGATGATGATCAACATCCGTCATTGCGAGGAGTCCCGCATCGGGGCGACGAAGCAATCTCGATCAACTAGATTGCTTCGTCGAAGACTCCTCGCAATGACGGGGTGTTTTTCTGGTTTTCTTGTCTTTTCTGTCATTCAGGCGTTCTTAGTAAAGGGGTATCAATAACGTGGTAGAGATAAACTTCTTCGAGATCTTCATGCAGATCGTCAACTTTTTGATCGTGCTATTTCTGTTACAGCGCTTTCTCTACAAGCCAGTTATGACCTTTATGGCCAACCGGCAGCGGACGATCGCTGAGGAACTGCACAGGATCAAAAAGGACCGTACCGATGCAGAAGAAATATTGGAACAGCAAAAGGAATTACTGGTCAATACCAAGATCGAGGCTCAGGACCTTCTGGAAAAAGCCCAGAACATAGCCCGGAGCGAACAGCAGGATATATTGAACAAGGCTCGGGAAGAGGCGCTAAGACTTATCGCCAATGCCAGGGCCGAGATCAATGACGATATCGCCGAAGCAAAAAAACAGCTGGTCCGTGAGGTAGGTTCGCTGGCCGTGCAAGTAGCGGCACAGGTCCTGCAAAAAGACGTTGCGCCTGCTTCGGCCGATAAGTATGTAAAAGAACTAGAGGTGAAACTCAGCCAGAACTAACCATGAATATTAACAAGAAACTTGCCAGAATATATACGAATGCCCTGGTCGGGTCCTTAAATACCAAAGAACGTTTATTGGCTGCCCAAACCAAGATAGATCAGGTCGATCTGCTGTTCCGCAATATTCCAGATCTTAAGAAACTGTTTTTTTCGCCCATCGCTCCTAAAAAGATAAAAACTGAACTACTTTCCCTGCTGTTTGCTGAAGACCAGACTTTGAGAAAATTCTTTTTGCTGCTCCTGGCAAAAGGACGGCTAAATATTCTAACTGAATTGAAGGATAACTTTGATCAGGAGCTAGCTCAAAGGTTAAACCAACAGAGCGCCAATATATTTTCGGCCAAAGCCCTGGATCCAGCAGTCTTGTTAAAACTTAAGACAGCCTTGTCTGCTTACTTCAAAAAGGAGATAGTATCCTCTGTCCATATCGATAACTCATTATTTGGCGGCATCCGTATAGAGAGCGGTAACTATGTCCTGGATAATACAGTTAAAAAACGCTTAAGCCGGGTTTCTGCGGCCTTTGCCTGAAAATATTAAGGAGAGATAAATGAGCATCAAGCCTGACGAAATAACTACAATAATCCAGCAAAAGATCTCGGAAATAGGAGATCAGCTTAATGTAGATGAGGTCGGCCGTGTCATCGAGATCGGTGATAACATCGCCCGCGTATATGGGTTGGACAAGGTAATGGCCGGTGAGCTGATCGAGTTCTCTAGCGGTATTCTGGGCATGGCGCTAAATATCGAACAGGATAATGTCGGCTGTATCATCTTAGGTGATGATACCTTGATCAAACAGGGCGATGAAGTACGCCGGACCAGACGTGTAGTCGACGTTCCTGTCGGCGAGGCCATGCTGGGCAGAGTGGTTGATGCCTTGGGCAGCCCTCTGGACGGAAAAGGCGATATTGCTACCGAAAACAGAATGCCTGTCGAACGTATCGCCGCCGGGGTTTGCGATCGCCAGCCGGTCAAAATGCCCTTGCAGACCGGATTAAAAGCGATCGATGGCCTGGTCCCCATAGGCCGTGGCCAGCGAGAGTTAATTATCGGGGATCGCAAGACCGGCAAAACCGCTATTACTATCGATACTATTATTAATCAACAGGACAAGAACGTTATTTGTATCTATGTGGCTATTGGTCAGAAAAAATCCACGGTCGCCCGTATCCTTGATACCTTAAAAGAAAAGAACGCTTTATCCTATACCATCATCGTATCGGCTACAGCGAGTGATTCAGCTGCTCTGCAGTATCTAGCCCCTTATGCCGGCTGTGCCATGGGTGAATATTTTGCCGATAAGGGTAAAGATGTCCTGATCATTTATGATGACCTTTCCAAACATGCCCAATCCTATCGTCAGTTATCCCTTCTGCTGCGCCGCCCGCCGGGACGTGAAGCCTACCCTGGAGACATTTTCTATTGTCATTCCCGTCTATTGGAACGCGCGCTGAAGTACAGCGATGAAAAGGGCGGTGGTTCCCTGACCGCTTTACCGATCATCGAGACCCAAGACGGCGACGTTTCGGCCTATATTCCTACGAACGTTATTTCCATTACTGACGGGCAGATCTACCTTGAAGCCAGTTTGTTCAACCAGGGGGTCAGGCCAGCGATCAATGTCGGGCTGTCTGTTTCCCGCGTAGGCGGAAACGCCCAGATCAAGGCCATGAAGCAGGTCGCCGGTAAACTGCGTATCGATCTGGCCCAGTACCGCGAGTTGGAATCCTTCGCTCAATTCGGCTCGGAAATGGATAAAGCTACCAAGACCCAGCTGGAAAGAGGCGCCAGGCTGATCGAGATCTTAAAACAAGGCCAATACGCGCCGTTGACGGTCGCCGAGCAGATCATGGTCATCTTTGGCGTTAATACCGGCCTCGTGGATAGCCTGCCGGTAAGCAGTTTGAACAAGTTCGAAAAAGAATTCCTGGTATTTCTGCGTAATGAACATCTTGACCTGCTGACGGAAATTTCCAGCAAGAAACAGATCGAGAAGGAGCTAGAGAACCGGATGACCAATGTGGTCAAGGAATTCATCCAGATATTCGCAGGCTAACATGTCCAAAATAAATGAGATAAAAAAGCGCATTGTCGCCATCAAGAAGAACAAGAAGATCACCCAGGCCATGAACATGGTCGCGGCCTCCAAGTTCCGGAAGGCCCATCATTCTTTGATCATGGCCAGACCCTATAGCGACAAATTCTATCAGATCGTGGCTGATATCACCCAGCGTCTTGGCGATAGCGAAAATTTCTTTTTAAAGAACGAAGGGAATAAGGTCGGCCTGATAGTAGTTGCCGGGGATCGCGGGCTTTGCGCCAGCTTTAACAGTAATATCTTTCGCAAAAGCGAGGAGTTCATCAGCAGTTATGCTAGTCCGCAGGACCTGGAACTTATCCTGGTCGGGACCAAGACCACGCAATATTTCAAGAATAAAGACTACAAGGTGGTCAGCCAGTTCCCCAACTTCTATGACAAATTAAATGTCGGCAAGGCCGGCAGAATAGCCGATATCATCCTGGATAATTATTTTAATGATAACTGGCGGGAAGTATACGTGATCTATAACGATTTTCGCTCCGCGATCAGCCAGAAGACCATAGTAAAGAAAATACTGCCGCCTGGAGAAGAATTCCTGAAAAAGGCAGCCGTAGCAGAAACTAACGCTGACGGCTCGGTGAAAGTCGCTAAAGAGGAATATGTGATGGAATATATTTACGAACCAGACCAGCAGACCTTTCTGCGCTTTCTGCTAAAGAAACATATCTATTTCCAAATGTACCGGATCTTTATGGAGAGCATAACCTCCGAGCAGGGCAGTAGAATGACCGCGATGGAAGCGGCGACCTCGAACGCTACCGAAATGATCGGCAGTATGACCTTGCGCTTTAACCGCGAAAGGCAGTCGATGATAACGGGTGAGATCGCCGAGATCGTCGGAGGTGCCGAAGCATTGAATTAATGACAACAACCCGTCATTGCGAGGAGTCATCGACGAAGCAATCTTTTAACAGGAATTGCGTTATTTGTAACAGAGATTGCTTCGTCGGCAGCCTCCTCGCAATGACGGAAGGTTAGAATATAATAGTATAGGAGTTCATAAATGCCGGGGAAAATATGCCAGATAATCGGACCTATCGTTGATGTTCTTTTCGAGGAAGGGCAACTGCCTAAATTATATAACGCCTTAAATGTTAAAAAAGTGGGTGACGAAGACCTTGTCCTTGAAGTCATGCATCATTTAGGTGACAACATGGTCCGCGGTATCGCCATGAGCTCTACTGACGGCCTGGTTAGAGGGATGGAGGTTGAAGATACCGGAGCGGCGATCACTGTGCCGGTCGGCGAAGCGACTTTAGGCCGGATCATCAATGTTACCGGGAAAGTCATGGACTACGGCAAGCCCATCGATACCCAGTCATTCCGTCCGATCCATCGTGAACCGCCAAGCTTCATGGACCAAAATACCAAGACCGAAGTATTTGAGACCGGGATCAAGGTCATCGACCTGATC
>JBAZXJ010000061.1:0-7825 GCA_041659865.1 Candidatus Margulisiibacteriota bacterium
AAGCAAGAATGGGAGTAAAAGAAGTAAAGAAGTAAAGAATTAACGTCCGTCATTGCGAGGAGGCATCCGACGTGGCAATCTCGGCATGGGATCGCTTTGTAGAGATTGCTTCGTCGGATGCCTCCTCGCAATGACGGTGGTCATCTGCTCCTTAATGAACTTTCTAATTTCCGAACTGTTCCGCAAGCTCTTCAAGTATCCACGGGCGGACCAGCGCCGCTGTACCTATCTGGACCGCGGATGCTCCGCAGGCCAGAAATTCTCTAACATCTTCAGCGGAGGCGATACCACCGATACCGATCAAGGGAATACTTACCGCCCCTCTAACTTGTTTAAGTAACCTTAACGCAGTTTGCTTGATAGCAGGACCAGACAAGCCGCCGCTCAAACCTTTGGCCTCGGCCTTTACAGTATTGATCAAAGATAGAACATCGGCACCGGCATCAACTGCGGCCCTGGCAATTACGGTTATATCTTGCACATTAGGAGATAATTTCACTATAAGAGGCTTGGTCGTCTTACTTCTCGCCAAGGCGACAACCTTTCTGGTCATTTCAGGATCCGAACCAAAGGCCAAGCAGCCCTCTTTTACATTGGGACAGGAAATATTCAATTCGACAGCGGACACACTATCCGCACAATTTAATAATTTAACAACTTCGCCATATTCTTCCATTGTGGCACCGGCAACATTAACTATGACCGGTACCGCATATTTTGCCAGCCGGGGTAATTCTTCAGCAAGAAAATACTGGAGTCCGCTGTTTTGCAAGCCTACGCTGTTGATTATCCCATTCTCCACTTCAACCAATCTGGGCGGAACATTGCCGATACGGGGTTCCAAGGTCACAGCCTTGGTCACCAGAGCGCCCAATTTGGCATAGTCCAAATATGGAGCATAAACTTCGCTGTAAGCCATGGTCCCTGAGGCCGGCATGATCCTGTTCTTTAGTTTTATACCAGCAATATCGATCATAATGTTTTCACCAGATAATTTCTTCAGCCTTAAAGACCGGTCCTTCGGCGCATATTTTCTGATAACCGTACTTGGTCGCGCAAACACAGCAGACACAACCACCAAGACCACAGCCCATCATCTCTTCAAGCGACACCTGGCATGGCACTTGATGCTTTTGCGCCATTTGGGCAACCGCTTTCATCATCGGCTTGGGTCCGCAAGTATATAGATGAGAGCAGGGGGGGGTCTTTTTGGCCAAGAGTTCTGTGACCAGACACTGTTCACCGCAGCTGCCATCGTCAGTGGAGATCAGGACTTCGCCCCCTAGCGCCTCGAATTCTTTTACACATATCACATCTTCCTTGGTCCGGCCCCCAAGTAATGCCGTTACTTTCTTCCCCTGCCCGACCAAAACCTCCGCAAGACCTAGTAACGGAGCGATACCGATACCCCCTCCAACAAGGATATGCTGTTCCTGACTACTGTCTCCTGTCTTCTGACTTCTATCTTCTATCATCCACCCTCTGCCCAACGGCCCAAGGACATCTAAATATTCCCCGGGCTTTCTTTGGCTAAGTAATTCTGTACCGGCCCCTATTACCTTATATACCAGGTGGGTATCATGACCTACTGTCCGGTTGATACTGATCGGCCGGCGCAGAAGGAAGCGGTCGTCCGCCTGGCAAAGAACGTTCAGGAATTGTCCGGCTTGGCTTGCCGGCAGGCCCACCAGCACCATTAAAAAATATGGTCCTTGCAAGCGATGATTTTCCTTGATCTGGTAGAGCGGTTCCCTTTTCATCTGTTTATATATATCATAAGCATTACGAAAATACCAAAAAGGACCTTCCCTAATGTTATGGTTCTGGCTGACCTTGGTTTCCGCTCTCTGCATGGGCATAACCGACACTATCTCTAAAAAAGTGTTAGAGCAAAAAGATGCTCTAGCTGTTGCCTGGCTGCGTTATTTATTCATGATGATCATCGTCGCCCCCTATCTCCTGGCTTTTGGGACTTTACGCCTTTCCGGTCCGAACTTTTGGTTCCCAGCGCTGATCATCGTCCCGCTGGATATTTCAGCCACTATTATATATCTGAACGCGATCAAAATGGCCCCGCTTTCTCTGACCCTGCCCTTCTTGGCCTTTACACCATTCTTTACGATGGTGATCTCCTGGCTGGTCTTGGGGGAGAGGATAAGTCAGGTCAGTTTTCTCGGAGTTTTGTTGATCGTAACCGGAGGCTATCTGCTTAATGCTCAAAAAATCACCGAAGGGATCTGGGCTCCGTTCAAGGCGATCTGGGATGAAAAAGCACCGCGCCTTATTCTGTTGGTCACCCTGTTATTTAGTATCAGCACTGTCTTTGGCAAGATGGCCGTCCTAAGGTCAAGTCCTAATACGATGATCGTGATCTACCCCGTTTCCTATTTTATAGGGATCAGCCTGGTATTCCTTACATATCTCAGAAGCATTAAGCCCGGATCATTTACCATTAACAACAGCTTGTACCTGCTGGCCATTATCGGCGCGCTGGATGCTATAAGTATGATCTGCCACTTTCAAGCCATATCTCTTATCGAGATCTCCCTGATGATGTCTATCAAGCGCTTGAATATACTGTTCGGCGTGGTCCTGGGCTTCATCTTCTTTAAGGAAAAACAGTTCTGGCGCCGTCTGCCGGCAACTTTGCTTATGTTAAGCGGGGCGATCCTGATCACGTTGTTATAGTTTGGGAAATATATGAAATTTCCAGCCTTTCCGGCCGATAAGATAGGTGAGAGGTACATATCATGGAAATTTCTATTCTAATTGGCGCTTTAAGTATCCTAGCCTATAACCTGGCTGCACCTGTATTACAAATGAGGCTGTCGGGCAAGGATGCAGATTTTACTGTAAATAAATATTACGGTGATGAACTAGGCGGAACACTCGATTTTGCCAGGATAAACGTCAAGACCGATTCTTTTGGTACTTTTCAGATACAACCTCGTCTGATAACGACCTATTGCGGCGATGCCCACTGGCAGAAGATCAACAACTACCGCTCGATCCACTAAGAAGGCACAAAGGCATCAAGGCACAGAGTCAGAGGCGATCTCCTGATACATTCCTTTATCTTTGTGCCTCAGTGTCTTTGTCCCTATGTGCCTAAAAGCAGCATGAGGGGATCCTCGAAGCAAGCTCTTGCTAGTAATTTCCGGTGATCGTGTAATCGTTCAGCAGCGAAGCCAGGAAATCCACGAGGTTGACCATCCCGACCAGTTTTTTGCCTTTAAGCACTGCTACTGTTTGCAGGCCTTTTCTGATCATCAGGTTAGCCGCATGGATCGCGGTATCTTTTTCCGTTACCGTGGGGATCTTCTTTAGGAAGGACTTCACTTTTTTATCACTGACCTTTTTAAGGCCCTTCATCAGCATTTTAGAATTAGGCATGAAGACCATACTGCATACTTTGCAAAAGCCTGGCACCGAAGCGTTGAGAATATCCTGGACACCGATCAGGCCTATGTATTCATTGTCCTTGCTGACCACCGGCAGGGTATCCCGCCTTTGGCGCACCAGGATCTTGATCAAGTATTTCAGCTCAGCGTCTTCTTCCACAGAGGTTATATTCTTGAACATGATATCTTTGACGAACATTATGGTATCTCCACTATCTTGACCCTGGCCTTGGTATCTTCGATCAGGGCCTTATCCGCCAGTTGTTTTTTTATCGATTCCAGATTGACCAGTCCGCTGGCAAAACCGCTGCGCAGAACTTCGATCATCGGCCGGTTCTTCTGAAGACCAATTGCCAGCCCACCGACCAGGGCATCGCCAAAGCCGAACATATTAACGTTCTTCAGTTCAGCTATTTTGGCCTGATAGTTCTTGCCCTGGATATTGGCAACAAAGATATTGCGGATCGGATTACTGAAAACCACCATTTCGATCTTTGGATTCTTTTCCTTGATCATCTGGGCAAGCTTGGCGTAGTCCTCGATAGTTTCGGTCTTGATGCCATACATATTATAAGCGCTTCTCATATCGGGATAGACGACCGTAGGACCGGCTTCAATACCTAGCTCCAGCGGCGCTTTGGCCGCATTGATTATTGTCTTTACGTTCTTCTGGTTAGCCATATTGATCATAGTAGCGTAAATATCCTGGGGAACATTGGGCGGCAAACTTCCTGACAATACCACCAGTTCTGAATCATCCAGGATCCGGGCATAACGTTTCAATAACGAATCCAGATCTTCTTTGAAGATCGGCGGGCCTGATTCATTTATTTCGGTCAGAGTATCGTTCTTTTCGTCGATAATGGTTATATCGATCCTGGTCTCATTTTCTACGAAGACAAAATTGGTAGTTACATTTTCTTCTCTGGCCATTTGCTCCACGACCTGACCGGTATGACCGCCAAGGAAACCCATTACGGTCGCCTCGATGCCCATGCGTTGCAGAAAGATAGCGACATTGATCCCCTTACCCCCTGGAGAAGCTCCGATACGGATCAGATCGCCGAGGCGATGAAGTTTATGCAGTTGGAAATTATTGATCAGGTAAAGCTTGTCCAGCGCCGGATTCAAGGTTATGGTCGTGATCATGCAAATAATATAACACAGCGTCAGGAGCAAATGCAATTTATCAGGCACAAAGGCACTGAGGCACATAGGCACAGAGGAAGATGCGGAATATCAGAATATATTCATTTCCCTTTGTGCCTTTGTGCCTCAGTGCCTTTGTGCCTGACTAAAGGTTGAACTTTACCCCTAACTACGTCTATAATGCACCCTCTTGCGCCCGTAGCCCAATGGATAAGGCGTCTGACTACGGATCAGAAGATTACAGGTTCAACTCCTGTCGGGCGCACCAGCCTTCGCTCTTAAAACTTTTGGTAAAGTTTTCAGAGCTTCGGCTGGCAGGCCAGCTTATTTAGATCCACTTCGATATGTTATTGAAGATACCCAAAAGTTTTTAGAGCGATGGCTGTCCGCCGAAGCCCATGGCGGAGGCGGACATTCTATATATGCAATGATATTAAGCGGAAGATCTTCTTTTGGCGAGCCAACTCGATAGAGCCCATCAACACATTTCCTGGAATATTTTAGGCCTTGCAGCTTTTCGCGCAAAAAAAAGAGAGCCATTTTCAGGCTCTCCTCTTTTTTAATTCAAAAAAGAAAAACTACTTTTTCTTCTTTGCTTTTTTAACAACCTTTTTAGGTGCTGCTTTCTTCTTTGCTGCCATAGTTTTTTCACCCCGCTTTTCTGTAAAAAATTATTCTCTGCATAAAAGAAAAATATTTATTTAATATTTCTTGCTATTTTTTTTGTACTATATATCAAAGAACATGTCAATAAGTTTTTTTAAATATAAAACTTTTCTTCTGCCTGGAGAATATTTTCTGCTTTCATTCTTTAGTGTTTTTTGTTAGAGTTATTTATAAAGGATGTGAGCGGTATGGATCCAAATGAAGTTCTTGCTAAACGAGAACAGAAATTGCACACAATGAACATTTTCCGCACCGAAGGCAAGGATGCTGAACTGGTACGCCAAAAGATCCAGAACATTCTGGACATTTCCCTTTTACTTAATTCTCATTTAAAGATGGACCTGGTGCTGCAGCTGGCGCTGGATACAGTGATGGAGGTCATGAAAGCAGCCGCCAGCTCGATCCTGCTGATCGACCGCAAGACCGGAGAGCTGGTCTTTGAGATCGCCAGGGGAGGCCAGGGCACTGGGACTCAATTGCAGAAAGAAAAATTCAGATTAAAACCAGGCGAAGGTATTGCCGGACAGGTCGCTCAGTCCGGCACACCCTTGCTGGTAGCTGACGTTGAAAAAGACGCCAGCTGGTGTAACCGTATCGATAATTCTTCAGGGTTCAAAACTACTTCGATCATTTGTGTACCATTAAAGGTCAAGGGGCAGGTGACCGGGGTCATCGAAATACTGAACAAGACCGACGGCAGTTTGTTTGACAACGACGATCTCGATTATCTGGCTTTACTGGCCAATCAGGTCGCAGTCGCGGTAGATAATGCCCGGGTCTACGGCGAGCTGGAAGAACTGAACAAGAACTTGCAGAGTATCGTTGATGAAAGAACGGCTGAATTAAAAAAAGCTTATACAGAACTGCAAAAGCTGGACCAGATGAAAAGCGATTTCTTCAATGTCGTGGCCCATGACCTGCGCAGTCCGCTGACCGCCATCTCCGGATTTTCTGAACTTATCTTGGCCACAAAAGACAACTTGAACAGCGACCAGGTCGACGGCGTAACGATCATCCATCAGGAAGTGCAAAGACTTAACCGCCTGATCGATGACCTGCTGGGTTTTGCCAAAATGGAATCAGGTACCCTGCAGTTCAATATGTGCGTCTATGATATGCGCGAAACGATCGACCAGATGTTCACGGTTTTTTCCGGCGAAGCCAAGAGCAGAGGGGTTAATTTGGTCAAGGAAATGTCCGCGGATAATTTTAATATTTACGGCGACAAGTCCAAGTTGGCCCAGGTCGTGGCCAACCTTATCTCCAATGCCATGAAATATACGCCGCGCAACGGCACCGTTAAGATCGGCCTGGAAAAGATCACCGAGAACGGTCAAAAGCTGGTCCGGTTCTTTATCAGCGACACCGGGGCTGGAATTCCTAAAGAAGATCTGGAATTGATCTTCCTGAAATTCAAACAATCTTCATCGCCGGAAACAAAAAGGGTAAAGGGTACAGGCCTTGGTTTGTACATCTGCAAGGAATTTATCGGCCGGCATGAAGGCAGGGTCTGGGCCGAAAGCGAATACGGCCATGGCGCGCAGTTCTATTTTACCGTCGCGGAGAAGTAGAGGCGTTGCATTGCAACGTCTCTACAGGCATTAATAATTTAATGCATTGACCCGCCGTAGGAATAATTCTCACTATCATCTTGATTATTTTGCTTCTGATTCTCCACCGCGATCCTGTATTCCTGCTCTACTTTCTTGACCTCTTCGTCCCGAGGCAATTTGCTGGAGGCGAACTGGAAAGCCAGGATATTCTGTTTTGCCGCTGCCAGAACTATTTTCTTGTCTGCTTGTAGTGTCACATCCGCATATTGCAGTGCAAAGCCATCCTGGGTCACAGCCTCCAGGACCGTAGTGCTGTCTTTTCTTCTCTCCGTTGAAGCATATTGCAGGGCGGCACCGCAGTTCTTGACCGCGGCCAGAACATACACTGCTTCCCCCTGGAACCTTTCCGGAACGATCTTTAGCAGCTGTCCTTTTTGAGCTACGGCATGGAACACGAGGTCTTCATCCCCCCTCAGGCTTTGATCAATATATTTATAGACGAACGCGTTCTGTTTAATAGCCTGCAGCGCGAATGGCTTGTTCTTCCTGAGCTCCTTAGGAAAAGCAAGGTCATAAAAGCTCATATCAACAGGGACCAGTTCGCTCGCTCCGCTGATCAGCGCAGCCAGCCGGATATCGTTATCTATCTGTAATCTTGGGGAAGCATCTCTGATAACGTAACCAGCGTCCTTTACCGCAGCCAGGACGATATCCTTTTCATCCTTGAACTCCGGGACCTGTGTTAAGAGTCCCCCGGACAGAGCAACGGCCTTCCTGATAAAATCCTTGCTGGCCCGCTGGGCGCGCGTGGCTAAAGAAAAATGAGCATCGCTGTGCCTGATCATGGCCAAGACAACATCATCATCCTGTTTCAGGTCCTTATCCACGAACTGATAGGGATAAGTACTGCGCTCTAAAGCTGTGAGCACCACCTCTTTATCCGCTTGCATTTCCGGAGCGGCACTGCCCAGGGCTGTATCACATTTTTTCACCGCGATCAGGACTATCTCTTTGTCTGATCTTATTCCCGGCGAAGTGTATTGCAGCAGATCGCCT
>JBAZXJ010000062.1:0-7811 GCA_041659865.1 Candidatus Margulisiibacteriota bacterium
GGATTGGACTTGTTCCCGCCGGTATTTGTCCAGAAGGATAAAGCCGTCGGCGAATTGACCAGGTACCCTGTTTCATTCACTACGGCGACCCTGCCGGCATCTAATATGCCCTCACCGTTAGAGTCGTCGACCGTTGAAAAACCCAAATAACCATTGGCAGCTTGACCAGTAGTTAACGATTGTCTTACTGAAGCAAGCTGCAAAATAGAATGATAGGCCGAGTCGGACATCTCCGAAGAATAGATAACAGCATCGGTTGTCGGGAACTGATTGACCGAGTTATAGTTGCCGTTGCCCTGAACATGCAGCTTCGCGCCCGTATTCGTCGTCCCGATACCAATATTCCCTGTCGGATTTATCGACATCTTTATAGATCCATTATTCAAAATACCTCCAGTGAAAAAGTTCATCGCACCGGATCCGGCTTCGAAACCGATCGCGCCACGGTCGCTCACTCCATTCTCGGTAAAGGTTAAATAATTCTTTTGCCCGTTATTCGAACGCATATGGACAAAACCAGCGTTAACATTAGATTCTCCAACTATATATACAGGAGGGAGATTTGAGGCCATATTCCCTACGGTCATATTAAAGCTGGTGCTGATTATCTGGAATTTTGCGTTCGGTCCTGCGGTACCAACCCCGACATTACCACTTGAAGGAAATACATTGGTCAAACCAGTTACAGCTGCCGCCTGAAGAGCATACCCGACGCTGTTGATCCTCGTCCTGGGGGCAAGTGTTTCTGCGCCTATCATAACTTCGAGATAAGCATTATCACCGCTGAAAACGTTCGGACTAACTTGATCCAACGTTATACTATATATACCCTGGTTCACATCAACATTGATATTACTTGTCGACCAAAGCATAGAACCTGCCGTTGGATCATTCCATATTTTGAAAGTCATGATTAACGCCGCATTGACCAGCGCGCCATTCTGCAGGAGCCGGCCAGAGTAAGTTAGCTGGTTGGGCACGGCGAGGGCCGAAACCGTCAGTATCGATAGCAATAAAATTCCTAAAAGCGTTTTCTGGAACATATATATACCTCCATTTAATTTGAAGTTAGGAGACAGGCGTCAGAAGTCAGTAGGGAAAGCTTCTCCTACTGTCTACTGTCTACTGTCTACTGTCTACTGTCTACTGTCTACTGTCTACTAGTACAACTGCTCTAGGATCACATAAAGTCCTTGATTTCCATAGGTGCTATCAGTAATGGTCATGGTGTTATCGTTTATCCCGGGAGCCGCAGAAAAAGCCCAAGTCCAGTCTTCGGCATCTGTTGCTAAGGTTAATACTTTAGGAACTGATACTACTCGATTTAAACCATAGATCAGATAACAACCAAGCCTGGCATAGGTCGAACTTTGACATGTTTTGACCGTCATCCGATACAGCTGCCCGTTCTTTATTACAAATGAGGTACTCCCACCATCCGGTGCAGAGAAGACCTGACCAGAGCCTGCGCCATATGCATTTCCGCTAACAGCGATACGCCCGCCATAAACCTCTAGCTTGGTCGCCGGACTGGTCGTACCAAGACCAACGTTCCCATTCGTATCAACGACCATCCGATGCTGGGCTGCGATCGTATCATAAGCCATATATAGGTTATTGCCTTCCACACCATACTCATACTGCTTGCCGCCGTTACTATCCCTAACCGATAAGGCCGCGTTGCTTGGATGGCTTACCTGTAGTATCCTGCCCCACCCACCTGGATTGTTCAGGACGCTCGTCCCGATAACAGTATTACCGCTACCGTCAATTCTTAAATTGATAGTTGGGACAGGAGTACTCCCAACCTCAGCAGTACCTCCTACGAAGGAAAATCCGCTGTTGTAATTAGTGCGAGTACTGCCCTGAAAGATCAATTCTCCATAATTATTCCAGGGGAAAGGCCCCGTCCCATCATTCGGTTGACGACCGGCATAATAAATATGAGGCCAGGCCCCAACGGTAGTGTAATAAGCCAACCTGTAACCTGGTTCCAGACCACCAGAGATCCAGCCTGCGGCATGAATATCGCCTGAAACATCCAGGCTATAGCCCGGCGCAGTTGTCCCGATGCCGACGTTACCTATATTTGGCTGTAATACGATCACTCCATTAGCGGTATCCGTAACACCGCGTAAAGCATAAATGGAAGAGAATGGCGTTGCGCCAGCATTGCTATAAAAATCTATTTGGGTGGATATTGCTCCGTTGCTGACCCTGTTCCCTACCAATTCCAGGCCCGTTGCCCCACCAGAACTTTTTGCCGCCATGGTTAATACGGTTCCGGCAGTATTAAAACCTCCTATATTAGGGTTAGTCGTACCGATCCCGACGTTGCCTTGTGGATTAATTATCATAGCGTCATCTGCATAGATAGTACTTCCATCATTGACCTGAAATTTCAAACCAACGGTTGGGATGGCTCCTGTTGCACCGACATAACCCTTGATCATTGCACCATATTGATTACCGCTGCCTGCATTATCATAAGAATAAAAATGCACCCAGCCAATATCACCCGTAACCGCAGTTTTTCTGCTCATGAATTCCAAGCCTGGCCCGCCATTGTATGCGCCAACTGGATTTGTGGTAATTACATCCGAGATAAACAATGCGACCGGCCCTCCAGTATTTTGTTCCACGTGTAAAAGCCGATTTGGTACCGAGGTGCCCACCCCGACGTAACCGTTCGTCGCAACGCTAACTGCTTGAGTTCCCCCATTGCTTAACCCCCCTGCCTGTAAGGCATAACCCACGCTGTTGATCTTGGTCCGGGGCGCAAGCGTTTCGCTGCCGACCTTGACCTCTAAATATCTGTCATCCCCTAAGAACACGTTCGGAGTTATCTGCTCCAGGTTTATACTATATATACCTTGATTAACCTCTACGTTGATATCAGCTGTGGAGGTCCAGACCGCACTCCCACCTGTCAGCGAAGGATAGATGTAAAAAGTCATCGGCAGGCTCGAATTCACCAGTGCCCCATTCTGCAACAAGCGACCGGAGTAAGTTAGCTGATTTGGCACAGCGAGGGCCGTTATCGTCAACATCGCTAGCAAGGAAATTCCTAAAAGCGTTTTCTTGAACATATGTACCTCCTACGAATATGAAGTCAGAAGTAAAGAATTAAAGAAGTAAAGAATAACCAGGCAAGGCGCTGAGTTTTTATACTTCTTTATTTCTTGACTTCTTTACTTCTTGCTGACTGTTTTCTAATCAATTATCCCAAATCCCCACCAATAAAGCAATCGATATTTTAAACAACAAAGGGCACGCGCAGCGTGCCCCTACATTTCCCTTTGTGCCTCTGTGCCTTAGTGCCTATGTGCCTTCTAACTCTTCCAGCATCTTCCTCGCCGCCAGCTGTTCTGCTTCCTTCTTGCTCTTGCCTTTGGCTTCAGACTTATATTGCTTGCCTTTGAGGTCCAAAAAGGCCTGGATAACGAAATCCTTGTTATGATCCGGTCCTTCTTCCGCGATCACCTCGTAGCGCGGCAGTTCGCAGGCCTCCTTCTGGGCCAATTCCTGCAGCATCGACTTGGCATCGATGACAAAAGCCGGCTTTAAGGACTCTTCAATGATATCGCCCAGGATATTGATCACAAATTCGTTGACCAGCTTGATGTTCTTCTGGTCAAAGTAATAGGCGCCAAAAAGGGCTTCCAGGGCGTTGGCCAGGTTGGAATCCCGGTTACGGCCGCCGCTGCGTTCTTCGTTATTCCCCAGGATCAGGTACTTGCCGATCTCCATTTCCCGGGCTTTTTTTGACAACATATTATCGCTGACCACGACCGCCCTGATCTTGGTAAGCTCACCTTCATTATATTTGGGGAATCTGCTGAATAAATGTTCACTGACCGCCAGTTTAAGGACCGCGTCGCCGAAGAATTCCAGCCGTTCATTGTCCCTGGACAGGCCATTGCTCTCATAAGTAGAGGAAGCATGGGTCAGCGCCTGGTCCAGCAGCTCTTTTTTTTCAAATACTATGCCCAGCTTGGTTTCAAAGGCTTCAAGCTCCAGCAGACGTTCAGCGGTGATCATGGGTCGATTATGGCATAAAAGAGGAAAGCGGGAAAGCCGAGAAGGTCACGGAAATAGTAAGACCCCGTCATTGCGAGGAGCCCCGCATCGGGGCGACGAAGCAATCTCTAGAAAGCATATCCCATTTAGAGATTGCCACGTCGGCTGCCTCCTAGCAATGACGGGTGGTTTTTACAAATACAAAGGGCATCTGTAACAAGCCCTGAATTTCTCTTTGTGCCTAGTGCCAAAATATCATGTATAAAACCTCCCCCACCGTGGAATATATGAAACAGGGAGGCGAGAACAATGAAATGCCAACATGAACATAAAACATTTTTAGGAGTAATGGACTACCGGGGTTATCCTGAAAAGCTGTATATGTGTGACGATTGCCAGATCCCGATCTCGGATTTCGTCTCGGAGGAAGATCTGGGCAAGCTAGAAATGGACAGCGCTTTTGTTACAGCCTGGCAAAGTGATCAGACCGAACTTATTGGGAACGCTGAAAGGCATTTGCCGAACGATATCATTTAACAGAGCAACAGAACTCCGTAAAGACATTTCAGGGCAGGCTAAATACCTGCCCTTTTCCATTTAAGACCTCTCCCCTAGCCCCTCTCCGCCAAGCCTGCGCAGAGCCTTCGGCTGGCAGAGAGGGGGATATGAATATCCCAAGGGAAAACAATTGCCCTGGTCACTGAGCAGCCAGCCAAACCTTTGTCCCCAGCTATTTAATGAAACAGCCTGCTTCCCCTCGCTGCCAGCCGCATCGGCTTGGCGGAGAGGGGCTAGGGGAGAGGCCTTAGAGGTCTAGCAATAAATACTTCAACGCCCTGACTGTCCGCCAATACTTTTGCCCTCTTTTCATCAAGCACAAATAAGCTCGTCGAAAATATATCCGCAGTAAAAGCATCCCTGGCGATGACCGTTACCCCAATATTAGCAGTTGCTGATCGGCCGGTACGTGGATCAAAGATGTGATGGACCCGTTGATGGTTCTTGATGAAATATCTCTCATAATCTCCAGAAGTTGCAACACCCTGATCTTTTAGCTTGATCACTTTCAGGACTTTTTTATTATCCCTTGGGGCCTGGATCCCGATCGGCCATTCATGAGGTCCAAAAGCGTAAATATTTCCGCCAATATTGACCAGTCCGCTCTTGATACCGTGTGACATTAACACTGCCGCCGCCTTATCGACAGCATAACCCTTGGCCAAGCCGCCCAGGTCCAAGGCCACACCATTTTTCAACAAACGAACGCTTTGGTTCTCGGTGCTGATCTGCACCAAATGATAGTCAACAACTTTCAGCGTATTCTTTATTTCTTCATCTGACGGGATACGCTTTTCAGAATTCCGGTAAAAACCATATAGTTTGACTATCGGGCCAATGGTAATATCGAACATCCCGTCCGTTATCCCGCCGGCCCACAAGGCTCTTTCTATTACAGTGAACATATCTTTGCTAAGAGGAAAAGCCGCAGATCCAGCAGTAGCGTTCAGCGAACTTAACTCGCTTTGCTGGTCATGAAAATCAAATACTTTCTGCAGCCGTTCTATTTCCTGCCAGGCTGAGGATACTGCTTTTTGTGCCAGTTCACTATTAGGATCTTCAACTATTATCGTGGCTACTGTACCCATAACAAGCCGGGAATCCTGGTATGGCTTTTCGCGTAAACAAGTGAACAGGCCAAAAAAAAGCAGGCTTAGAAAAACTAAGCCTGCTATGATCTTTATTCTGCTCAACAACTTTTCGGCTTATCCCCTGTTGCGAATAAATGCCGGGACTTCGAATTCATCCTCAATTTCCAACTCAGCAGGCTTCACTCTGCCGCGATTTAGGTCAACAACTTTTTCGTTGCTGGGAATTGCTTGTGAAGTATTTTTCCAGGGACTGAATCTGTTCTTGTTATCCGCTGGCACTTCAGCTTTCTTTTCCGCTACTGGACTGTTAAAAGTATAGCGTTCAAAAGATGACGATTGAGTATCATTTTTTTTCTCCACGCCGTTGTTCGTCGTACCCTGATTGATCTGCCCCGCATCGGTCAACGGCAAGAAACCGTCAAGATCCACGGACTGATTACGTGTAGCGACCCGGAAATTAGCTTTTTTGTTGCCTTTAAACCCGGCAGCTATGACCGTAACCTGGATCTCGTCCTTCATATTCTGGTCGATATCGGCACCGAAAATAATATTCGCGTTCGGATCGACCGCGTTATAAATAACCTCAGCAGCCTCTTCAACTTCATGCAGGGTCAGGCTTGGCCCGCCGGTAACATTTAAGATCGCACCGGTCGCGCCGTCGATCGACTCTTCCAATAACGGACTGGAAATAGCCATTTCAGCGGCCTTGACCGCGCGGTTATCACCGCTGCCGATACCGATACCCATCATCGCTGAACCGGAATTGCTCATGATCCTTCGGACATCAGCAAAATCCAGATTGATCATGGCATTGGTAGTAATTAACTCCGCAATACCCTTAACACCTTGCTTTAAGACGTCGTCAGCTATCTTGAAAGAATCAACCAGCGTCGTTCCTTTTGGTACAACTTGTAATAATTTATCATTTGGGATCACGATCAAAGCATCAACTTTGTCTTTTAAACTAAGTAAACCCTCTTCGGCCTGACGCATTCTGATCGGACCTTCAAAGCGAAATGGTTTTGTAACTACGGCAACGGTTAAACTACCTGTCTGCTTGGCGATCTCTGCGATAACAGGGGAAGCACCGGTACCGGTACCGCCGCCCAGTCCGCAGGTCAAAAAGATCATATCGGAACCTTCAAGGGCCAGGGAAATATCCTCTCTGCTCTCTTCAGCCGCGGCTCTTCCTTCATCCGCATTGGCTCCGGCGCCAAGACCTTTGGTCAATTTGGAACCGATCTGCAGCTTATGATCAGCCAGGGATACGTTCAGGGACTGGACATCGGTATTGACCGACCAGAATTCTACATCTTTTACTCCAGAGGCGATCATTCTGTTGACCGCATTGGTCCCGCCGCCACCAACTCCAACTACCTTTATATTAACAAATTGCTTGATCGAATCGCTCATTTAACTCCTGTCCTTTCTTCCCCCCGTTAACTATATACGCTAAATCAAGTGTACATTACATTATATGCACACTAGAAGTCAAACTTATAATAGCAAATTTAACACTGCAATTCAACAACAAAAAACCCTCAGTCAAAGACTGAGGGTTTTTGTTAAATAATCCTGGCAATGTCCTACTCTCCCAACAGGTTGACCTGTAAGTACCATTGGCGCTAGAGAGCTTAACTGCTGTGTTCGGAATGGGAACAGGTGTTGCCTCTCTGCCATAATCACCAGAAAGATTTGCATTTTAAGGGACAGGTGCTAAACCTGTCCAGCTCGAACTACCAGTTATTAATTGGCATTCTTGATCCAGAAATTAATTGTAAGTCTAAGGATAGACTTATAATTTTAAGAGATCGACTTATTAGTACTGGTCAGCTAAATCTTTTACAAGACTTACACACCCAGCCTATCAACCTTGTGGTCTACAAGGAGTCTTATACCCTTACGGGTAGGGAGATCTAATCTTGGGGTTGGCTTCGTGCTTAGATGCTTTCAGCGCTTATCCATTCCAGACATAGCTACCCGGCGTTTACCACTGGCGTGATAACCGGTACACTAGAGGTCTGTTCGTTCCGGTCCTCTCGTACTAGGAACAACTCCCCTCAAATCTCCTGCGCCCACAGCGGATATGGACCGAACTGTCTCACGACGTTCTGAACCCAGCTCACGTACCACTTTAATCGG
>JBAZXJ010000063.1:0-7793 GCA_041659865.1 Candidatus Margulisiibacteriota bacterium
GGATGTTGTTGGCAATACGACCAAGACAGCCGGACTGGGTGTTCTAAACATTCGCAATGCCTCAACAACTCCGGTAGGGGCAGTGGTTTCGGCCGGGACAGGAGGTCCTTTATATTTGAACAATGATTCTACCGGGAATATTCTGATCGCGAACGGTGGTGGCAATGTTGGCATCGGCAGTCCGGCGTCTGGCGCAAGATTGGATATCAAAGCGATCAGTGCTGGCAATACGATTTTAAGCCTGACCTCAAGTGCAGGTGCTACACGATGGAGTGAAGCCATCACCTCTCCTAATCAAGACGTTAGACTATTTAGCGGCAACGCGGATGTCTTTATGGATGCAATTGGCACTTCTTATGCGGCCGCCTTACATTTCAGAACATCTTCTTCAAGTACGACCCCGTCCGAAGTCATGACGATAACGGGTGGCGGCAACGTCGGCATCGGGACGACAGCGCCAGGGGAACGGTTACAGGTCAGCGGCAATATTAAGATCGGGCTGGATAAAGGCCAGGGCAATGGATTCAATGAGATCAACGAGAACGCGCTGGCCTTTGGAACTAACTACGCTATTGATTACTTGATCGGAGATAACTTCAAGCAACATTCAAAATTGTTGGGAGGAACCTGGTCTCAGAATTCGCCGGGACTTGGAGCCGAGATCAGAATGACGGGCTTAAAATCGTTAAATGGCAATTATGGCTGGCAGGATCGCTTTGGTGCGGGGGAGGTCACGTTCTTCACGAATGTAGGCGGTGGCAATGGTGGGTCTGTTTATACCTCGCCAACGTATTTTTCTGATGGAACCAATACGCTTGCCGCATCGGTAAGGTTCAAACCGGAAATGAGGATGATCATCAGGGCTGACGGGAATGTTGGCGTAGGTGTTAATACCCCTAACGCCAGGCTCGATGTCGCCGGTACGGTCAGCGCCTCGGCTTTTGTGCAGAACGGTGCTCCAGGGGGCTTCAGTCCGCCCGGGACGATCGTGATGTACGGCGGGTCCAGCGCGCCGAGCGGGTGGCTGTTGTGCGATGGGTCGGCGGTTAACAGAGTAGGACCTTACGCTGGTCTTTTTGCGGCGATAGGCACAAACTACGGAACTGGTGATGGCTCAACAACTTTTACGTTGCCCGATTTTAGAGGGATCTTTCCTAAAGGCGCGGGGACAGGGAGCCAAACGATCAATAGCATTAGTTATACGGCTGCGACATTAGGAACTAAAGGTAATGACAAGCTTCAGGCGCACAAGCACAGCTTAGCCACGACTCTTGGGGGCAACCCAAACGTGGATTATCAGGTTACCTATGATGGTGCGACCAGTGGCGTCCAGCGCTCTTACTTGATCGCATATCCCTCAGGGGGAGTCGTTTTCGTAGGGTCGGCAACCGTAGATGGTTCAAATGGTACACCGAGAGCAATAGGTCCGATCACTGAGCCGGCAAATGTCGGGGTGACTTATATTATTAAGTATTGATAGGGTTCCGTAGGGGCGTATGGCCATACGCCCCTACGGGTACATCCCCCTGTTCCCAATTTCCCATCAACCATTTCCTCGGCCAGCTTCTGGCCCCCCCTGTTTCTTTCAGCTACAGGGGGTTTCTTAAAGAAACATCTTACGCGCGATCTAATTAATAGGTATAATTGTCCTGTAAATCAGCGAACCGCTTTCTAGGCCTTGATATCAGGGCGCAGGTTCAAGGTTCCAAATTGGTACCTTGAAAAAGGATAAAATATCAGCATGAAGAAACCAATGGAAGAAACAACAAAGATAGCTTTATTCAAAGGCAGGCAGATCAGGAAAACCATTCATGATAATGAGTGGTGGTTCGTGGTAGAAGATGTTGTGTTGGCATTGACCGATAGCCTCAACATAAAAGACTACATAACTAAAATGCGGGCTAGAGACATAGAATTAAGCAAAGGGTACGGACAATTTGTCCGTACCCTTGAAGTACTGACCGAAGGTGGGAAACAGAAGATGAATTGCGCCAATACCGAAGGCATCTTCAGGATAATCCAGTCGATCCCGTCAGCTAAAGCCGAACCCTTCAAACGCTGGCTGGCCAAGGTCGGCTACGAGCGGATCAAGGAGATCGAGAACCCGGAGCTGGCGACCAAGAGGACGAGGCTACTTTATAAGCTAAAAGGCTATAGCGAGGATTGGATCGAAAAGCGGATACGGGGCATCGCTATCCGCGAAGAATTGACCGAGGAGTGGCGAACGCGGGGTGCCGAAGAAAAAAAAGATTACGAGATCCTGACCGCGGAAATATCCAAGGCTACGTTTGGGGTAACCCCTGACCAGTATAAGAAATTGAAAGGGTTAAAGAGGGAGAACCTGCGCGACCATATGGATGATTTTGAATTGATCTTCAATATGCTGGGCGAACGCGCAACAACGGAGATCCATCGGACAGAAAACTCAAAGGGTGTTCCCAAATTAAGATCGGACGCCAAAGCAGGAGGCGATATCGCCGGCGGAGCTAGGAAAAAGCTGGAAAAGCGGTTGGGCAGATCGGTAGTAACCAGGAAAAACTTTTTGAATAAGCCGGAAAGCAACAAACGGTTAGAAAAGTAACAAGGCCCCCGTATAGCGGAAAGAAACATATTGTGACCGGTCTTTCGTTCTGGTAAAATATAGGCGTTGCGTGCGGAAAGGTCCGAAATGATGTTGGAAGAAGATAGCTATTTGCTGGAATATCTGGAAAAAGATATTGAGGGGTCCAAGAAAGAGATCAAGGAAGGCAAAGGGCTTTCTCAAAGGGGCGCTACTGCCATGTTGCTCAAAGGTATGTATAACCATATTAGACATTTGGACGAGAAAATGGTTACCAAAGAGGAATTCAACCTAAGGTTTAACATCCTTGAAAATAAGTTCGCTGTACTAAAGAATGACTTCAATTTTACCAAATGGCTGATCGCTACCGGTTTTGTAATGCTGGCTGCTTTGCAGAGTTACCTGGCATTCTATATGAGAACCCAAAAATAAATATGCTCATCGATACCCACGCCCATTTGAATTTCCCAGACTTTGCCGCTGAGCCGATCTCCAAGCTTATGGAACGCGCGGCTATGAACGATGTGCAATACGTGATCAATGTCGGGACCGATCTGGAGACCAGCCTGGCGTCTGTCGAGTTGAGTATCCAACACGCTGATATTTACGCCACCGCAGGGGTCCATCCGCAGGATGCGCATGTTGTGACCGAAAGTGATATCGAGAAACTCTACGAGTTGGCGAAAAGCAGTGAAAAAGTGGTGGCGATCGGAGAGATCGGACTGGATTATTACAATCTACATAATACCAAAGAGAAGCAGCAAGAGATCTTTCGGAAAATGCTCTTTATAGCCAAGGCATTAGATTTGCCGTATATCGTGCATAACAGGGAAGCTGCCGAGGATGTCCTGAGGTTGATCAAAGAGAGCGGATATTTCCGCGGTGTGATGCATTGTTTCGGCGGAGATATCAAGCTGGCGGAAGAAGTGTTGGCTATGGGGCTGAAGGTCTCGTTCACTGGGCTCGTTACATATAAAAATGCCAAGGACGTGCAAGAGGCCGTATCTTATGTTCCCTTGAACAGCATGATGCTGGAGACCGACGCGCCATTCCTGGCTCCCGTGCCTTATCGCGGGAAGCGCAACGAACCTGCTTATATCCTTGATATCGCCAAAAAGATCGCTGAACTAAAAGGGGAGAGCCTGGACAAGGTAAAGGAGGCAACAACTGCCAACGCTCTCAATTTCTTTCATCTGCGAGCATACTGCTGATCTGCTAAAAAGCGGACACCAACTTCCGGAAATACTAGATAGCCTAAGTACAATATGCCGTTCAGAGGCTATAGCCAAAGTCAGCGCTTCGTTGAAAAAAGGAAAAAGCTTTTCAGAAGCGCTTCAGCAACAGCCCAAACATTTTCCGGCAGATCTGGTCCGAACCGTTAAAGCCGGCGAGCAAACCGGTTTTTTAGACCTGGTCCTGGCTGACCACGCGATATATGAAAAACAACGGCAGTTGTTGCTAGGGAAATTCCAGCAGGCCTTGTTCTATCCATGTATTGTCTTGCTGATGGGCAGTGTCTTGCTGGTATATGTCCTGGTCTTTATCATTCCTTCTTTTCAGAATATTTTTACCAGCCTTGATATCAGGCTGTCTGTTCTGCTTAAAGCGATGTTCCTGATCAGTACCTTTGTTCGAGAGCAGTGGGCCTTGCTGATCGGCGCAATTCTGGCCATATTTGCGAGCGTTGTATTTTGGTTAAGAAGCGATCAGGGCAAGGAGCTCATGGCGAAGTTGTTCTGGCACAGCAGGATCGGTAAATTATTTTGGTTGAATAAAAGCTTCTGGCTGCTTTCCAGATTTCTTGGCGCCGGGATACCGCTTTTAGAAGCGATGAAGCTGGCTAGAGGAGTGATCAGCAATAGCGTATTCCGTCAGAAGTGGAGCAGGCTGAGCCAGTTGGCAGAGAAGGGCCAGTCACTGCACCAGGCGGCAATTTACTGCGGTCTGCCGGAAGATGCCATCGTCTTGCTCAAGAGCCGGGAGCAGGCCGGCCGGCTGGGAGAGGGATTGCAGAAGATAGCTGAGATGTATCAGTTAGAGCTTAATGAACGACTGGGCAAGATCAATTCGTTAGTAGAACCGGCCGCGATACTTTTGGTTGGTGGGGTCGTGGGGGCGATCGTTTGTATCTTGTTTTTGCCGTTGTTGCAGATGACGAGAGAGATGATGTAAGAAGGCACAAAGGCACAAAGAGAAAAGAACAAGCTCCGTCATTGCGAGGAGTCCCGCATCGGGGCGACGTGGCAATCTCGGAATGGTATCCCTTGTCGAGATTGCCACGTCGGATGCCTCCTCGCAATGACGGGGCGGAGTGCCTGCTTTCGTGTCTTTCCTGCTTCCTTGCGCTCTTTCATGTTTAAATCCATATGCTTTGTAAAAGAAAGGACTTCATCCCATGCAAAAAGGCTTCACCCTGATCGAACTCCTCATCGTCATCGCTATCATCGGCACGCTTAGTACCCTGATGCTCCCGAACTTCATCGGGGCCCAGGACAAGGCCAAGGAAACTGCCGTGAGAGCTGTAGCGCTTAGCCTGCAAAATGCTTTGGAGAATTATAATATTGACAATGGTATTTACCCAGCGGGGAATAACCTCGGGGCAGCACAGCTCTATCAAGCCTTGTCTGCCGGGAATTATTTGCGCCGGCCGATCGTTAATCCATTTACCGGGCAGGCATATACGGCGGGCGATAGTTCCGGTAAGGTGGTCTATAGCTACGACTCAGCCGAAGGGCAATATCAATTGACCGCTTATAAGCGTGATGGGTCCAGCGTTTTAATGGTGGCATCAAACCTTTAGACAATGCGGAGCGTATTCACAGTTCGTACATTTAGCAGAGTCTATAGTTTTAGGGAAATCTCCCTGGGCGATCTGCGAGAACGCGTCAAGCGCTTGCGTGTGACATTTTGCCAAAACAGCACTGTCTATATCTACGGGGTATTCTTGAGGAATATTTAGAAAAGCAAGAACGGCTTTTTCAGGGACACGTCCTTCGATCTCTTTTGCGGCTAAAGCATAATATTGCATTTGCCGGTCATAGCCGGATTGTTTGATCTTTTCTGGTAACTGACCGCTAGCCCAGGCGTTAGTCTTGTAGTCAGCGATCACGAGCGAACCAGTGGTAGTATCACGCAAGAGAAGATCGACCTTGCCGTGCAGGCGGTGGCGGTCCATCTTGACCAGGAAGCTGTGCTCTTTGTGAGACTGCGCGGTCTTCGCCAGCTCTGCCAGCTGAGAAGCTGCAAAGTTTTCCAGAATATTATTTATTCTTTTCCGGTCAGCCGCTGAAGTATTTGCCAGTACAGGAGCCTGCCAGAACAGTTGAGCTCCAGGCTTTTGCTGGAAGTCATATTGTTCCAGAACACTATGTACCAGGTTGCCCCAGTCGGCGCCTTTTTGGACAGCTATTTCCGGCTCGGCAAAAACTTCGCTAAAGTTGTGCTCAAATTCCGGTTGATCGGTATTATCAGGCGATAGCCAGAAGTCAGACAGACCCAGAATATAGCGTAAATAAAAATATTGGGGACAATGCAGATACTTTAATAGTTGGGTAATGCTTAGATCTAAGGTCTGCTCTTCGGAAGGCTTGATCGGTTGGACTCTCTGCCATAGCAGGGCAGCTTCCTGGGCCGACCCGGGCGGTAGCAGGTCGGTTGGGATCGGTGCCAACTTCTGGTAATACTGGTGAAAAGCAGAGCGGTTCGCCGGCTTGGTCCTTTGTTTATGGTCAGGACCTGCGGCAAATTCTTGTTTCATGGAGGTCGCAGGGGCAAAATTACTTAACCAATAACCCCAGGTCGGGCTTTTCACTTCCCCCGGGTTCTCTTCATTGTCTTCAGGGCTGTCCGCGATGCTATCTTCTCCGATGAAAACCAGATGGTCCTTGGCCCTGGTACAGGCTACATAGAACAAGCGCTTGGCTTCGGCGAGCTCCTGGGCTTTAAGTTCCCGGGCATTTTGCTGAAAAATATAGTATTTTAAATTGCCTGGAAGTTTGCAGCCCAGCGATCCTGCAGAGGTAAGATTAAAAGAGGAAGAGGCCCCGCCGCCTCTTGGCTTTCTGGCCAGGTCAGGGATAATGACCAGAGGAAACTCCAAGCCCTTGGCCTT
Source organism: Candidatus Margulisiibacteriota bacterium (assembly GCA_041659865.1). GTDB lineage: Bacteria > Margulisbacteria > JBAZXJ01 > JBAZXJ01 > JBAZXJ01 > JBAZXJ01. The sequence continues at coordinate 6,672 of JBAZXJ010000063.1, forward strand.
ATGGACCGTGAATATTTTTACGCTGTTCTCCAGGTCTTCTTCCAGGGTCACTTCGGTTTCCTTGACCGTAGGGCCCAGCGCGACCAGCCCGTCCAGCCACTGGGCAAAGCCAGCCAAGCTGGCATCAGCGGAAGCAGTATAGCTCAAAGCGATATTGAGCAATTTTTCAACATTACCGATCTTTTCACTATCTTTATTCTGCAGCTGCAGAACATCGGCAAAGCAAGTCTGGCTGATAATATGTTTTAAGGCATCGACACTATTTAAGCGTGATCTGTTCCGGATCAGTTCAAAGAATACCTGGCAAAAATCCCCGAGCTTGGCACGGTCCATTTGCGGGATAGCAGTATCAGCCTGAAAATTCTGCAGACCGCTGTAAAGAGAATGTTTTTCGTTGTTGATCAAATAGAACAAGGCATCGTCTGAAATATCTACCAGAAGAGAGCTTAAGACAACAGCCAGGTTGAAGTCGTCTTCAGGATCAAAGACCGCCTGCAGAAAATTGTTCAGGTCGATGACCTCTTGCTGGTTATAAAAACTTCCGCTGCGTACTATGGAATAAGGGATGTTCGCGTCCTTTAAGGCTTTTTCATAAATTCCCACCGCACTCAAGGACCGAAAAAGAACAGCGATATCATTATATTGCAGCTGCTTTTCAGCGACAGCTTGCCTGATGACCGCAGCTACCGAGTCTGCTTCGGCAAAACGCCGTTCAACAGCGGTCAGGTCCGCCTCAGGCAGTGCCAGACGCGTTACCGTATGATCAGGAGAAGCTATGCGGGTCGGCGCTAAAGATGAAAAGAGTTGGCTGTCTTCCTGCCATAAGTTGGCAAAAAGCGCATTGATGAAATCAAGGATGACCGGAGAGCTGCGAAAGTTCGCTTGCAGGCCGATCGTCTCTGCCTTGGCGGACTGCCGGTATTCCTCTTCTTTAGCGCTCAATAACTTCTCGTCAGCGTGGCGAAACCCGTAGATCGATTGCTTGCGGTCGCCTACGATAAATAAATTAGAATTCTTGGCCAGCATAGTGATCAGATGGTCCTGAAGCTGGTTGGTATCCTGATACTCGTCGACCAGGATATAGCGGAATCGCCTCCGGTATTCCTCCGCGATATCCGCATG
>JBAZXJ010000064.1:0-2796 GCA_041659865.1 Candidatus Margulisiibacteriota bacterium
AATTACCATTCTCTTTTCTCTTCCATGCTGGAAGGCTTTGCTTTGCATGAGATCATTTGCGATGATCAAGGCAAGCCGGTGGATTACCGTTTTCTGGATATGAACCCGGCCTTTGAAAAACTGACCGGATTGAACAGGGAACAAGCACTGGGCAAAACCGTCCTGACCATCATGCCAGGAACTGAATCTTTCTGGATCGAAAAATACGGCCAGGTAGCCTTATCCGGAATACCTATAGATTTTGAAAGTCGCTCAGGAGCGTTGAACCGGGAGTATCATGTCGTAGCCTTCAGTCCCAGAAAGAATCAATTTGCGGTCATTTTCAGCGACATCACCGAAAGCAAAAAGGCGGATGCCGCGCTGCGGGAAAGCGAAGAAAAGTTCCGCATGTCTTTCTATGTGAGCCCGGATGCCATGGTGATCACCCGCTTGTCGGACAAGAAGATCGTGACCATAAACAACGGCTTTACCGAGATCCTGGGCTATTCCGAGGCAGATGTTGAGGGGAAAAATACTCTTGAGATCAACGTCTGGGCCGATCAAGCCGACCGCGGCAGGCTTTATGAACTTATGCAAAAGACCGGTAAGGTCGAAGGATTTGAAGCCCGATTCCTTACAAAGACCAGGGAACTGCGCTGGGGTATGATGTCGGCGAGGATCATCGAGTTCAACGGAGAAAAACACCTGCTAAATATTACCAGAGATATCACCGAGCGTAAAAGGCTGGAAGAAGAGATCGCGGTCAACGAGATCAAGTTCCGCAATTTTGTCGAGAACATTAATGACATCATCTACTCTATAGATGCTACAGGAGTAATAACTTATGTCAGCCCGGTCTCACTGCTGAACCTCGGGTACCAGCCGGAGGATGTGGTCGGCCATGCATTCATGGAATTGATCCATCCGGAAGATGCCAAATGGCTGATGAACAGGTTCAAGCAGGTATTATCCGGGGAACGGGCGCCTGCAGAATACCGCGTGCGCACCAAGAGCGGAGAATACCGCTGGGTCTCCAGCTCCAGCAAACCTTTATATATCAACGGCAAGTTGGCTGGGCTCCAGGGGGTGATGGTCGATATAGACGAGAAGAAAAATATTGCCCTGGCCCTGGAGAAAAGCGAACTGCAGTTAAAAGCGATGTTCGACGGTTCACCGATCATCATCCTTCTGCTTCAGGATGGTAAGGTCACATATTTGAACCGCGCTGCCAGAGATATTACCGGCTGGGATGTTGAAGATATCAAAGGCAAGGCCCTTACCGCCTTTGTGCATCAAGATGACATCAAATTGATCAGTGATAATTACCAGAAACGAATAGCCGGTGAGGTCCTGGCCAAGCCGTATATCCTCAGGATCAATAAAAAGGACGGCGGCTCTATTTATGGCGAGGTCAACGGCAAGATGATCATGCTGGACGGCAAACCGACCATTCTTGGTTTTATCGTTGATGTTACCGAACAAAAACAGGCGGATGATCAGGTCAGGGCGATGCTGGCGGAAAAAGAACTTATCCTCAAAGAGGTCCATCACCGCATCAAGAACAATTTCAACACCATGGTCTCCTTGCTGGAACTGCAAGCGTCCGCTTCAACTGAGCCAGCGGTCCAGAACGCTTTAAAGCAGGCCCAGGGGCCTTTGCGCAGTATGTTAGTGATGTATGACAAACTGTACCGCTCCGAGAACGTTAATGCGCTATCCAGCCTGGAATATCTCCCGACCTTGACCAGGGACGTGATCCATAATCTGCCCGACGGCTCGCAAGTTAGAATAGATTGTAACAATATTGACGACCAGATGATCGACGCTGACAGTTTGAAACCCCTAGGGCTTCTGATCAACGAACTGCTGACCAATACCATGAAGTACGCTTTTAGAGATATTGCTCGGGACGCTGTGGTTACCGTAGCTCTGAATAAAAAAGATAACAGCTGGGTCGAGCTGATCGTTGCCGATAACGGCAAAGGATTACCGGTTGGATTTGCCATGGAAAACTCCTCCGGCTTTGGCATGACGCTGGTCCAAATGTTGGTCCAGCAGTTGGCTGGAACGCTGACCGTTAACAGCCAGCCGGACCAGGGCACTGAGTGGAAGATAGAGTTCAAGTCAGGAAAATAAATGCCTAAAAAGATAATCTTAACTTTTTCCGCGCCTGTACTAACTCTAACCCCACCGGCAGAGCAAAGACCGGTCAGTATTCTTTATATTGAAGATGATATCGTAGCCGGGCTGGTCCAGCAAAAAAAACTGGTCGCCAACGGCTATGAGGTAACTCATGTCCTGACCGGCGAAAAAGCGCTGGAGGCCCTGGCTAGAGGAAAACATTTTGACCTCGTACTTACCGATATAAATCTGGGCAAGGGGCTCGATGGCGCGGAAACAGCCAGGCAGATCCTTCAGTCAAATAACATACCGATAGTGTTCATGACCTCACATATTGAAAAAGATATCGTGGAGAAAGTGGAAGGCATCAGTAATTACGGCTATGTCGTCAAAGGCTCAGGAGAGTTCGTCTTAATGCAGTCCTTAAAAGGCGCGTTAAAGTTATTCGAGGCCAAACAGATGATCGCCCAGGAGCTGGCCGAGCGTAAAAAGCTGGACGCTATGCTGGCGCAAAAAAGCGAAATGATCAGCCGGCTCTCCGCCCAGGTTCCCGGAGTGATCTATCAATATAGATTATATCCTGATGGCCGTTCAGCCTTTCCATTTTCAAGCAAGGGAATGAACGACATCTATGAAGTATCATCTGAAGAGGTCAGGGAAGATGCAACTCCGGTCTTCGGCATGATACATCCTGAT
>JBAZXJ010000064.1:2806-3608 GCA_041659865.1 Candidatus Margulisiibacteriota bacterium
GCCCGTACTCTGCAGAATTATCACAGCGAATTCCGGGTCGTTCTGCCCAGGCAAGGTTTACGCTGGCGGCTGTGTGACGCCAAGCCAGAAAGGATGCCAGACGGCAGCACTTTGTGGCACGGTATCATTACTGATATCACCGAACGCAAACGAATAGAAACTACGCTTGGTAAAGACCTCCTGCTTAGGAACATCCTCCTCGAACTATATCAAAAGGCCGCTACGCTTGAGGGCAACGCGCTCTATGAATATTTTCTGGACCAGGCGGTCCGTTTGACCGATAGCCAGATCGGCTTTTTCCATATTATTTCTGAAAACCAGCAGGAGGTCGCGTTGACCTCCTGGAACAAAGGGGCGTTAAAAGGTTGTACGGTCGTCCACGACCAGCACTATCCCCTGGGCAAAGCAGGCAACTGGGTCGATTGCGTACGCCAGAAACGGCCGTTGATCTACAACGATTTCCCGGCCTCGCCGAACCAGAAAGGTCTGCCGGAAGGGCATACTCCTCTCTCCAGGATCTTGAGCCTTCCCGTTATCGAGGGCGACAAGGTCAGGTATATTTTCGGCGTGGGTAACAAGGCTTTGGATTATGATCAACATGACATCGACCAGATCCAGCTTTTAGCCAATGAAATGCTGGCCATCACCAAGCGCAAGCGGGCCGAATTCACCTTGATGAAGAACGAGCGCCTGAGAGCGATCGGCGAAGGCGCGGCGGGGACAGCTCATGACGTGAACAACTCCCTACAGTCCATACTTGGGCTGACCAACCTGACCCAGCATGAAGTGCAAGGTCTACAGC
>JBAZXJ010000064.1:3618-7703 GCA_041659865.1 Candidatus Margulisiibacteriota bacterium
TACTGAGAACCGTTCTGGGCAGTATCGATCAGGCGAACGCCGCACAAATAGAAGATATTATCGAACGGATCATTAAACATCTTGCTACCAATGAAAAATCAGTACAGGATTCCGCTTCCAGGATCAAGCAGTTACAGCGCCTGGCCAGGCCGGACATGAAAAAGGATGCTCAGGAAAGAACAGCTCTAAATGACACTATAGAAGACGCGATCGCTCAGGCCAGACCTTTATGGAAAGATCAGGCAAATCAGCAAGGCCGGCATATCATGATCAGCAAAGAGCTGGCACCGGCAATAAATATCATGGGGAACGCGGCCTTGCTTAGGAGCGCGTTCTATAATCTGCTCAAGAACAGCATTGAAGCCATGCCGGAAGGCGGAACGATAGCGATCAGCTCAACGCCGGTCGAAAATATGGCGCGGATCCTGATCAGTGATACCGGAACAGGGATGACCGAGGAAACAAAAGCTAAGGTTTTTGACCAATTCTATACGACCAAGGATACGAACGGTATGGGACTTGGCATGTCTTCGGTGCTCACGATCATAAAGGAACACGGCGGAGAAATTAAGATCAAAGAATCTGCCTTGGGTAAAGGCACGACCTTTGAGATCAATTTGCCCACGCTGACAGCCAAGACAGCGGAAGTTAAGGCGGTCTCCGCTGGCGGGCCAGCGTTCAAGGCCAAGATACTTATCGTAGACGATGAAGAGATGTTAAGAGATGTTGGTCAGTCTATGTTGAAACTCATCGGCCATCAGGCAGATTCTGCCGCCAGCGCTGATGAGGCCATGCACATGATCCGGAATAAGCAGTACGACCTGGTCATTACCGATATCGGCATGCCAAGGAAGAATGGCTGGGCGCTGGCCAAAGAAATAAAAGCGCTCAACCCCGCTCAAAAAATTGCCGTGCTCTCCGGCGAAGGAGCGGCGTATAGCGATGAGGATAAAAAAGACAAAGGGGTTGACTTTATCGTTAGCAAGCCCTGCGGGATGAAAGAATTCAGAGAGCTGGTCCAGGAAGCTTTCCCGCCAAGCCCTGCGGACCCGGTTCCTCCGTCCCCTGAAAAACCGGCCCCAGCAACGACGGACGCTCCCACCCCGCTTCCTCCACGCGAAAAAAAGCCGTCATAAAATGAACCGTAAAATAATCACTTTGACCAGCCAACCCTCTGCGGGCACCTCCGCCCCCAACTCCTCCAAGGACCGTGTAGTGATAAAGAATGTACTCATCATTGAAGATGAACCGATCATCGTGTCTTCGATAAAAATGCGCTTGCTCAGGAGATATCCAAAGCTCAAGCTTTTCGTAGCCGCAACCATCTCTCTGGCCATGAAGATCTACCAGACCAGGCAAATTGACCTGGCCATACTGGACCAGGACCTGGGCGAGGAAGGTTCGGGGCTGGAGTTCATTAAAAGGATCAGACCTAAGGACCAAAGGCTGCTGCTGGCCGTCTATGGGGAAAAGAACAAATATTACTATTACAACGTGGAAGAGCTTGTTCCAAATGTAATGCTGGAGCGGGATCACCGGCTTCTGGTAACAATGCTAGCCAAGAACACGGGCAAGCTTGTATTTGCTGAATAGCCGCGGTCACTGAACCTGCCTGCGCTGAGCCCAGTCGAAGCGTAGAAGTGTCCGAAGCGGTATGTAACCTTTCTTATAGATTGCCACGTCGGATGCCTCCTCGCAATGACGGGGTCGGTCCTGTCTCCGTCACCAATAGCTCTAAATATAGATTTTTAACCCCATCTGTTGTAAACTAGTCATCAAATGATCACCTTAAAACACGTCCACAAGATCTTCCCCAACGGCACCAGGGCCCTGAACAATATCAATTTACATATCTCGCGCGAGGAATTCGTTTTCCTGGTCGGCCCTACAGCCGCTGGTAAATCTACCCTGATGAAACTGCTCTATCGCGCAGATGAACCGACCGAAGGCGAAATATCCATCGACCGGATCAACGTTACGACCCTGCCCGATGAACAGATCCCCTTTCTGCGCCGCAATATCGGCGTAGTATTCCAAGACTTCAAATTACTGCCCCGGCGTACTACTTATGAGAACGTAGCCTTTGCACTTCGAGTGACAGGCACCTCTCTATTGAAGATCAGGCGCCGTGTTATGCAAGTGTTAGATCTCGTAGGGCTGGCCAATAAAGCGAAATCTTTACCTCATGAACTTTCCGGCGGTGAACAGCAAAGAGCTTGTATCGCCAGAGCTATCGTGAATAATCCGCCGATACTGTTAGCCGACGAACCGACCGGAAATCTTGATCCGGAAACTTCCTGGGAAATTATGCAACTGCTCGCCAAGATCAATTTACACAGAACAACCGTTCTGGTTTCTACCCACGCCAAGGAGATCGTTGACGGGATGCGCAAGCGGGTCGTCGCTTTGGAGAACGGCCAGATACTGCGCGACCAGCAATTAGGAGTATATACCCATGAAGATCAGTGAGATAGAATTTTTCGTCCGTGAAGCCTGGACCGGATTTTTACGCAGCGGGATCATGAGCGTCGTCGCTGTAGCTACGATCTCAATCTCTTTGATCGTTTTCGGTATGTTCCTTTTGATCTTGTTCAATGTGAACAGCCTGGTCGACGGTTTGAGCAGTAAGCTCGAGATAGTGCTATACCTAAATGACGTGCCGGACACGGCTAAATTGCAATCACTTAAGAACAAGATCGAAGCGGTCAACGGCGTGAAAGAAGTGCGCTTCGTTTCCAAGCAGACCGCCTGGAACAAGTTCCAGCAGAATTTTCAGGGCAAAGTTTCTCTGGAAGGGATACTTAATCAGAACCCTCTGCCCGACTCGTTCATCGTTAAGGTCGAGGATATAAGTATGATCGCCGGCATAGCACAGCAATTCTCTTCTTTCCCCGAGATCAATGATATTCGTTACGGCGGAGAGCTGGCCGATCGCGTACATAAATTCGTCCAGACCATCAAGGTCGCCGGCTGGGGTATTATTCTCTTGCTTGGCTCTGCTACCCTGCTGATCGTGGTAAATACGATCCGCTTGACCGTGCTGGCCCGCCAGGATGAGATCATGATCATGAAGCTGGTCGGAGCGACTAACCAGTTCGTTAAATGGCCGTTCATTCTGGAAGGGATCATGATCGGTACTGCCGGCGCGGTAATTTCTTCTACGATACTTCGAACCGGCTATACAATATTGATCACCCATCTGCAGGAAGCCCTGCCCTTTTTACCTTTTGTCTATTCTACCGGCAAGCTGAATCTTATTTACTTATATGTAATGGGAGTAGGTATCTTCCTTGGCTTCTTTGGTGCCTGGCTCTCGGTCAGCAAGTCATTGAAGACCAATGCCTGATCGAGCCGGATAATACAGCCCCTTTACCTACGTTAAGTATTGCACTTTTGCTATATTGTATTTAATTATTTGACATTGGGCTAATTATCCTCTATAATTCTCCTGTAACATTCAAATCATTTCACCCATGCTCCAAAAGAACCTTATCCTGTTCCTTCTTTTTCTTGCCCTGCTTTTTGGCAATATCTATTTAAGCAGAAAGAACGATACCTTGCGAAAAAACATCCTTGCTACGCAGAACGAGATCGCTTTCAAAAAGGAATTGCGAACCAAATTACGGTCAGAACAAACTGCCTCTGTTAGCACTTTGAACGTCGGCGAACTTCTGCCTTTGATCAGTTCTGAACTGGCAGACTTTGGCCTTAACGTACAACAATTACAGTGCGATCCCGAACAGAGGTCCGTCTCAGCAAAATTCACTGGAACATATCTGGGGTTCCTGGGTTTTCTGGATGCCCCGCGGATCAGTGAGCTAAGACTGGTCGAGGCCAGTATCAAAGGCCTGGAAAATAATGGCGCGGAAATTGAAGTAGCCCTGACCATAAGCTGTGCTAACAGCAATATCACTGATGAATAAACACTTCTTGTTAATACTTATGATCACGACCTTGTCTTTACCATTATTTGGAGAAGCGCTATTTCTATATCCGAAAACAAATCCCTTCGCGCCTGTTCCAGCATCACTGGTAAACAATACTGAACCAGCGCTTGATACTCCACCAGCTCCGGCCAAGCCCAA